>DATFXR010000121.1:0-5755 GCA_035315685.1 Vicinamibacterales bacterium
CATCACCGGCTGCGCGCAGTCGTTCGGCGGCCCGGCCTACCAGTCGCTGATCCCGTCGCTCGTCGACAAGAAGGATCTGCCGAACGCGGTCGCGCTGAACTCGATCCAGTTCAACGTCGCGCGCGTGCTCGGGCCGACCGCGTTCGGCGCCACGCTCGCCGCCTTCAGCGCGAGGGGCTTCAGCGAATCACAGGCGATGAACGCCTGCTTCCTGCTCAACTCGCTGTCGTTCCTCGTCGTCATCAACACGCTGATGATGCTGCGGGTCAAGCACATTCCGCCGGCGACGTCCGGCCCCATGCAGGAGGAGTTGAAGAGCGGCCTGAGCTACGTGCGGCATCACCCGAACCTCGCCGCGCTGATCGTGCTCGCCGCCGCGACCACGTTCCTCGGCTTCGCGCTGCTGACGTTCCTGCCGATCTTCGCGCAGAAGATCTTCCACGAGGGCGCCGACACCTACTGGCATCTGATGGCGTTCTCGGGCGCCGGATCGATCGTCGGCGCGCTCATCGTCGCGTGGCTCGGGAAGTTCCCGAAGATGGGCTGGACCGCGCTGCTCGTGCAGGCCGCCTACGGGATCCTGATCATCGCGTTCGCGATCTCGCGCACGCTCTGGCTGAGCGACATCCTGCTGTTCCTGACCGGCGCGGCGCTGATGGTCGTCTTCTCCACCGTCACCTCGCTGGTGCAGCTCACCGCGCCGAACGAGATGCGCGGACGCGTGATGAGCATCTACATGCTGGCGTTCCGCGGCGGCATGCCGCTCGGCAGCCTCGTGAGCGGCTGGCTGGCGACGTTCCTCGGAGCGCCGCTCGTGATCGGCATCAACGGCGTGCTCCTCGTGGTCGTCGCGGCGTACTTCCTCACTCGGAACCATGGAGTGCTGGACACATGACGACCACAAATCGTCGCGACGTCGCGGATGCCACCAAGACACGACGGTCCGACGATCGGCTGACTACTGCGTCTCGTGAGAACGCCTTGCCTTCGTGCCTTCGCGTCTTCGTGGCAGCGCTATTCGCTGCAACGGGCTCGGTTGCGCTATTCGCGCAGGCGCGGCCGCAACCGGGGACGAAGCTGCCGCTCGACCAGGTGAGCGCGCAGATGTTTCACGTGAGCGCCGGCAAGCGGCTGAAGCCGGCGCAGTGGCCGGACGGCGCGCGCGTCGCCGTCGGGCTGAGCTTCGACGTCGACAACGCGACTGCCGATCTCGCGACCGGAAATCTCATCTCCGAGTCGATCTCGCGCGGCGAGTACGGCGCCGTCGATGGCCTGCCGCGCATCCTCCGGCTGCTCGACAAGCACCAGCTGCCGGCGTCGTTCTTCATTCCGGCGGTCAGTCATCTCCTGCATCCGGAGATGATTCCCGCGATCCAGAAGAGCGGCCGGCACGAGATCGGCGTGCACGGCTGGATTCACGAGCATCTCCCGAGTGTGAACGACGCTGCGGCCGAGCGGGACATGCTGAACCGCGCGATCGAGACGCTGACCAGGGCGCTCGGCAAGAAGCCGGTCGGCTATCGCGCGCCGTCCTGGCAGTTCAGTCAGTGGACGATGAAGCAGGTGAAGGACGCCGGCTTCCTCTACGACAGCAGCCTGATGGCGAGCGACGACGCCTACGAGATCCTGATCGACAAGCAGCCGAGCGGCGTCGTCGAGCTGCCGATCGAGCGCATCCTCGACGACTTCCCCTACTTCGGCGGCGCGACCAACGGCGGCATGCCGAATCCGGATCTGATCGAGCAGGTCTTTCAGTCGGAGTTCGACGTCGCCTACGACGAGGGCGGGCTCTTCATCCTGACGATGCATCCGCACATCACCGGCCACCGCTCGCGCGTCGCCGGTCTCGAGAAGCTGATCCTCCACATGAAGTCGAAAGGCAACGTGTGGTTCGCCACGCACGAGCAGATTGCGCGGTACGTGAAGGGCAACAGCAGCCGGTCGTAGCGCGACGGCGTCAGCCGAGCGAGCGGCGCGTCGCTCGCGTATAATGACCGCCTTCCGACGCTCGCCTGAGGGCTTCGTGCTACGGAGACAGTGAAGGAGGCGCGCATGCAGAGCGGACGCAGAGCGTTTCTCGGGACTCTCGGCGCCGGACTCGTGGGGGCTCGACTCGCACGCGCGCAGTCGGGCGGCGCCGCCGCACCGCCGGTCACGGTCCGCAAGGCAAAGACGACCACGCTGTTCAAGAGCCCGGAAGGCTACCCGAACGCCATCACGGCGACGACCGAAGGGCTGTGGATCGCCGAGCAGAAAACCGACCACGCGTGTCTCGTCGACTGGAACGGCAAGCTGCTCAAGACCGTGACGACCGAGTCGAAGAACACCAGCGGCATGGGGATCGGCGGCGGTTTCATCTGGATGGGCGCGAACGCGGCGCCGAACGGGATCTTCCAGACCGACATGAGCTCGAAGACGGTCAGCCACCGCCAGATTCCGCTCGGCGGCGGCGGCTGTCACGGCGTCGAGTACGTGAACGGCAAGCTGTGGATCGCGGCGCTGCGGCTGCGCGGGATCCTGCGTGTCGACGCGAAGACCTGGGAACCTGAATTCCTGATTCCGTACAGCGTGCCGCGCGCGCACGGCGTCGCGTGGGACAACGGCGCGATCTGGATGGTCACCGGTGACGAGCAGGGCGCCGGGCTGATCAAGTACGATGGCGAGAGCGGACGCGTGCTCGAAACAGTGCGCTTTTCGGAAACCGATCCGGATCCGCACGGCCTCGCCCTTCACGATGGGGCGCTCTACAGCTGTGACGCCGGCATCCATCCGGGCTGGCCGGAAAACAAGAGCCCCACGCACGGGTACGTCTTTCGAATCGACCTGGTGCAAGGAACGGCGTGAGCGTCGGGAGTGTGGGACCGATAAGCCCATGGCGTGGCTAGGGTAGGACCGATCCGTCCTCGAAGCCCTCCCCACCCAGCCCCATGGGCCCAATCGGTCCCACACACCTACGGGGCGCGTTTCAGCTCGCCGCGGCGCAACCGCCGATACAGCTCCAGCGCGTCACGGATGATCGCGAGCGCTTCGTCCGTGCCCAGCATGTCCTCGACGACGACCTGCTTGTGCTCCAGGACCTTGTAATCCTCGAAGAAGCGCCGGACTTGCCGCAGGACGTGTTCCGGCAGATCCGCGGTGCCGCGATAGTCGGCGAACCAGGGATCGCCGACGCTGACCGCGACGATCTTGTCGTCGATGCCCTTTTCGTCGCGCATCCGCATCACGCCGACCGCGCGTGCGGGCACGATCGTCAGCGGGTAGACCGGCTCCTGTCCGAGCACCAGCGCATCGAGCGGATCGCCATCGTCGCAATACGTGCGGGGGATGAAGCCGTAGTCGGCTGGATAGTACACGGCGCTGTACAACACACGGTCGAGCCGCAGCAACCCGGTCTCCTTGTCCAGCTCGTATTTGTTCGTGCTGCCCTTCGGGATCTCGACGATCACCGGGAACGCCGTCGCGATTTGCGTGTCATCGACGTAGGTGTCATGCCACGGGTGCATGTCTGCTCCACCTCGCGCGAAGGCTTCCCGCCAACGCCCGCTCCGAGTGTAAGCGGATCGCGCACGAAACTGGAGCACGTCGTGAAGATCAGCGTCGCTCGCTTCGGCCAATCGATCGTGCTGCTACAATAGACGGCTCAGATGCCGGCGCTCGAATTCATCACCAGTTCCGGGCTTGGCTCGCTGCTCGGCATGCGGCACGCGCTCGAACCGGATCATCTCGCCGCGGTCTCGACGCTCGTCACCGGCGAGCGCAGCAGCGCGAAGGCCGCCCTGCTCGGCGTGTGCTGGGGACTCGGCCACACGCTCTCGCTCGTCGTCGTCGGCAGCGTCCTCGTGCTGCTGCGCGCGGAAATGCCGGCGCGGATCGCAGACGTCTTCGAGCTGTGCGTGGCGCTGATGCTGATCGGCCTCGGTCTGCGCGCGATCTATCTCGCGGCGCGGCAGGGACCGACCGGACCGGTGCATGCGCACCAGCACGGCCGGCGTCTCCATGTCCATCCAGGTGTGCCGGCGCATATTCACATCGGCGCCTGGACGCTGGCGCGGCGTCCCCTGCTGGTCGGCGCCGTGCACGGTCTCGCGGGAAGCGGTGCGCTGACGGCGCTGGTGCTTGCCACGCTCCCGACGGCCGCCGCGCGTCTCATCTACATGGCGGTGTTTGGACTCGGGTCGACGCTCGGGATGGCCGCGCTATCCGGACTGCTTGGCTGGCCGCTGGCACGCATGGGACGGCATCGTGGTCTGGCGCGCGCGATGTCGCTGCTGGTCGGATTCGTATCGATGGCGTTGGGCGTCGCGTGGGGATATCCGCTGCTGGCGCGGCTGTTGTAGAGACGGCGTCAGTCGGGGCTGGGGGCTGGGGGGCTCGCTGATATGCGTATCTCGATTCTGCTCGCGTTGGTCGCTCAACTCATCACGCCCTCACAGAAGCCGGGGCACGCGACGATTGTCGCGTCGCCGACCGAAGTCAGCGGCAAGGCAGGGACGAAGCTGGTGCTGTTCGTTGACGTCACGCCCAAGCCCGGCATGCACGTCTATGCGCCAGGCAACGCCGACTACATTCCGATCACGGTGAAGCTGAATCCGGCGACGGAGATCAAGCCGGGAAAGGTCGCGTACCCGAAGTCGGAAGTGATGACGCTCGCGGACGAAAAGGTGTCGGTTTTTCAGAAGCCGTTCCGTCTGACGCAGGACGTGACGCTCGAGAAGTCCGCAACGGCCGGCTCGACGATCGCGGTTGCCGGAACCGTGCAGTATCAGGCGTGCGACGACCGGGTGTGCTACCCGCCCGAATCCGCGCCCGTGACGTGGGCCGTCACGGTCAAGTAGGCCGGGCCTGACCCACGCGGCCTACCCGACCCACCTGACCTACGGCCGCTTGTTCACTTCGAACAGTGTGCCGGCGCCGCCGCCGATCGCCGCGCCGATCAGCGCGCCCTTCTTGCCGCCGAAGATGGCGCCGAGGCCTGCGCCGGCCGCAGACGATCCGCCAATCACCATCGCCGTCTTCTGCCAGCTGCGGCCCGACGCGCGCTCGACGACGGCGGTGTTCGTCCGGCGCGGCGCGCGCGTCACGACATCGTTTGACGCCAACGGCCGCGGCCTCGCATAGACGTCTGAATCGGGGAGCATTCGCAGGTCGTTGACTGGATACGCCACCGCCGGGCGCACGGCGTAGCCGTACGCCGCTGTCTGCGGAGCCGCGTACCCGTCGTCTACGAGTCCGAGGCGCTGGCTCGCGACGATCGGCCGCGCGTCGGGAAACCCCGCCGTCGGTCCGCGCTGCGTCAGCACGGCGTACGCAATCAGCAGCACGCCCGCGGCTATCACGCTCAGCACCGTCGCAAGAAACGCTTTCATGACCCGACCTCCTGCAGGGTGAAGACACCAAGCTCGATGCCACGCAAAAAGCCAACAAAAGCCCGCCAAGGTGACCTCGCGCGAGGTCATCGGCGCATGACTGGTCCAGCTCTGAAGACACCTCGCGGACTTCGGATCTACGGGCCGCCGGCGCGGCACCAGCGAAGTTGTCATGCGGGCGGTGGTTTACAGCAACGTCGCATCGACGGACTCGTCACACCGACCACGTCTGCTGTCGAGGTGGAGTGAACCACCGATACAATTGGCGGGATGGCCGCCCGGATCCTCGTCGTGGAGGACGACCCCGACATCGCCGCGCTCGTCAACCGCTACCTGGACAAAGCCGGATTCATCAGCGAGCTCGCGGCGTCAGGCCATGACGCATTGAC
>DATFXR010000122.1:0-3610 GCA_035315685.1 Vicinamibacterales bacterium
CCGCGGCATAGACGTCGAGGCACTCGGGCCGACGGGCGCTGGGCTGGGCCAGACAGCGCTCGATGTCAAGATCACCGGCAACGACGTCAATCCGAACGATACGACCGGATTCCCGCTGTATGCGATCTACGTCGGCGCCGATGCCCAGGGCAGCGGGACCTCGGGGTCGAACGTCCATGCCGAGATTCACGGAAACACGGTCCCGACTTCCAGCGCGTGTGATACTCAGTGCAGCGGGAGTACCACCGGAATGATCTTCTACGAAACGGTAGACACGTCCGGCCAGCCCCTGCAGGGCACGAAGACTGGCACGCTATTCCAGACCGGTGCCGGTGGTAGCGTCAGCAACGAGATCGCCACGACGAACACCGGCACCGCCGGCAAGACCTGCAGCTTCCTGAATGGCGGTACGCTCGCGCTGAGCGCCACTCCGCCGGTCACTGTGGCCCGTCTCTCGATGCCTCACCTCGTTCCGGCGGCGGCGATGGCTCACTCGGTCTTCGCGGCCCGGCGCTCGGGCGCGCCGGCACTGCCGCCCGTCGCGTTCATTGCGATTCCCATGCGCCGCTGGTCGGCGCGTGGTGTGACGGTCACAAAGGAGGGCCTTGATGGCTGAGCCGTTTTTGTCCGAGATCAGGATCATGAGCTTTGGATTCCCGCCCAAGGGGTGGGCGCTCTGCGACGGACAGTTACTGCCGATCAACCAGAACCAGGCGCTGTTCTCGTTGCTCGGCACGACGTACGGGGGGTGACGGGCGTGTGAACTTCGGCCTGCCGAACCTGAAGGGCCGGACGCCGATTCACGTCGGCTCCGGTCACTGACTGTGGCGTCAGGAACGGCATTCCGCACGCGCAACTTACTTACGTCGCGTTCTCCATAAACGGAATGGCGGCGACGAGCTCGGCTGGGTGTCGAGCAGTTTGTCGGTAGGCGACGGGAGCGTCAACGGTGTGATTCTGATCTCGGCCACGAGCGGATTCAGCAGCTGCACACTGCCGCGAAGCGAATCTCCGTCCATCAGTCGTCAGTCAGTTGACTGACGACTGTAAACTGACGAGCTGCACAAGCGCAGAATGGTCGAGCTCCGAGCCGTCGTGACAATGAATGCCGGCGACGTCACGAAGAACATCGTCAGTCAGTTAGTCGTCAGTCAGTTAGTCGTCAGTCACGTAGTCGTCAGTCGCTAGTCGCTAGTCATATCCTGCGGACTGACAAGTCCATCACTTGAGATCAACGACTTGCGACTGACGACTTGCGAGTGACCGACTTGCGACTGACGACTTGCGACTGACGACTGTACGACTGACGACTGTACGACTGACGACTGTTCGGCACGCCCTCATCGCCTCCCGGCGACCTCGGTGCCGCGGAATCGTCACAACGCGGTCTGTTCGGACTCCAGAAATTTTTCGTTAGTTGGTGCTAAACCGCGTGTGGGGCCGTCACACTCGCTTCCCACATGGCACACCGCGGTCACCGATCACACACACACAGTTGTTTCACGGGCGATGTACTGTCCGTCGTCCCGAGCGGTGCTGCCGTTGTGGAGACTCGCCGGTCAGGCTGGCTCACTTTCACACAGCGTGGGGATCGAGTGACAAAAAGCTTACCGGTTGCTCCTCGTCCTGACGCATCATCGTCGCCGCCTCATACCGATCGATCGGCTCTGCTCCCTGATCAGGAGTTCAATCATGTGGCCATCGCGCTTCCTGCCAGCACCTGTCGCCTCATTGTCGGCTGCGCTGATCTTCTGTGTCCTGACCGCGGCGTCGATCGCGTCCGCTGAACAAACTCCGGGCGGGCCCGGACATGCGGGCGAGCCGCTGGTACTTGCGGGCAGCGGCGCAGGCGCGGGACTCACGAGGGCGGTCAACGCGGTGGACGGTACCGCGATTTTCAGCAGCCAACAGTTTGGCGCCGGCTTCACCGGCGGCGTGCGCGTGGCGGTCGGCGATGTCAACGGCGACGGCATCCAGGACCTGATCGTCGGATCCGGACCAGGCGGGGGACTCGTGCGGGTCTTCAGTGGTCTTGACCACTCGATGCTGATGTCATTCGCGCCGTTCGGCGGCGGATTCAGCGGCGGCGTCTATGTGGCGAGCGCAGACATCGACGGCGACGGCCGCGCAGACGTCATTGTCGGCGCCGGCAGCGGCGGCCGGATCGCGGTATTCAGCGGCGTGGACGCGCACGAGCTCGAGCGCGCCTTGCCGTTCACCGAGACCTATCGTGGCGGCGTCACCGTTGCGGCTGGCGACGTCGATGGCGACGGCCATGCCGACCTCGTGGTTGGCACCACCATCGCCGGCTTCGTCACGGCGCTGAGCGGTGTCGACGGCCACGTGATCACGGCCGGATTCCCATTCGGACTGTTCTTCGTCGGCGGCGTCAGCGTCGCGGTCGGCGATCTGGACCGCGACGGCCGCGGCGACATCATCGTTGCGCAGATGTCCCGCGGCGGACGCGTGTTGGCATACAGCGGCGCCACTCTCGACGTGCTGGCCAGCTTCGTTCCCTATCCCGGCACCAATGGCGTCAACCTCGCGGCCGCCGACGTCGACGGCGATGGCCGCGCCGACATCATCACGGGGCCGGCGAGTGGAGCGCCGCTCGTCAAGATCTTCAGCGGCGCCGATCAGCATCAGATGAACGCGTTCCTGGCGTTCGATTCGAGGCTTCGCGGCGGCGTCTTCGTGGCGTCCAATTCAGAATTCGTCGTCCCCGGCGCGCCGACATTTACGAGCGCCGCGACGGCGCCGTGGACCGTCGGGTCCAGCGACGTGTTTTCGATTACGACGAGCGGCAGCCCTACCGCGACGATTACGCTGAGCGGCGCGCTGCCCGCCGGGCTCTCGTTCAACGGTGGCAGCGGCCGCGCGTCGATTTCGGGGACGCCGACTTCCGCCGGCTCGACCACGGTGAACCTGACGGCTACTAATGGGCTCGGCGTCGCGACGCAGGCATTGACGCTGGCGGTCGAGGGTGCGGCGAGCTCGGGTGACAACAAGGCCTCGGGCAACTCGGCGACGGCGACATTTACGAGCGCCGCCGCCGCCACGTTCGGGGTCGGGGCGCCCGGCAGCTTCACTGTCACGACCGTGGCGAACCTGGATGTCACGTCGATCCTCGAGACCGGTACGCTGCCGACGGGGGTGAGCTTCGTCGACAACGGCAACGGAACGGCCACGCTGTCTGGAACGCCGGCCGCGGGCACGCACGGCGTCTACCCGATCACCTTCACGGCGTCGAACGGCCACAAGACCGCGATTCAGAACTTCACGCTGACCGTCAGCCCGCCCAGCGGCGGGGCGCCGACCATCACCAGCGCAAACGGGGTCACCTTCGTGGTGAAAGCCCGAGGCTCGTTCACTATCACGACCACCGGCACGGCGCCCGTGACGATCACCGCGACGGGCACGATGCCGTCAGGTGTGACGTTGAAGAGCAACGGCGACGGCACGGCAACGTTCGCCGGCACTCCCGCTCCAAGCAGCGCCGGAACATATCCGCTGACGATCTCCGCAAGCAACGGCCTTGGAACGGCGACGCAGGCGTTCACGCTGACGGTCACCCACGCGAACGCGACGCCGCAGTTCACGAGCGCCGCCT
>DATFXR010000123.1:0-8032 GCA_035315685.1 Vicinamibacterales bacterium
GATGTCGCTCGACGACCGGGTCGGCGCCGCACTGGCGCGGCCGCGGTTCAACGCGATGCTTGCCGGCGCCTTTGCAGGCGCGGCGTTGCTGCTCGCGGCGATCGGCGTCTACGGCGTGCTGTCGTACTCGGTGTCGACGCGGATGCGGGAGATTGGTGTTCGCGTCGCCCTCGGCGCCGATGCGCGCCGCGTGATTGCGCTCATCGTCGGCGATGGCATGAGGCTCGCGATCGGCGGCGCAGCGATCGGGCTCCTCGCCGCAGTCGCGCTGACCAGGCTGCTGCAGGGACTGCTCGCCGGCGTGGCACCGACCGATCCACGGATCCTTTCCTTTGGTGCGATCGTGATGCTCGCGGTCGCCGCGCTGGCCGCCTGGCTGCCCGCACGTCGGGCGAGCGGCGTCGATCCGGTCGTCGTCCTGCGGCAGGAGTAGCGAGGAACGTCGGGATTCGAGCGCTCCTTCACGGTGCATAATCGGCAGGTGCGAAACGTTCGCTACGCCGCCCGCATGCTGCTCGCGCGGCCCGGCTTCTCGACTGTCGCGATCGTGACGCTGGCGCTCGGCATCGGCGCGAACACCGCGATCTTCACTGTCGTGCACGCCGTCCTCCTGCGGCCGTTGCCGTTCCGCAATCCATCGCAGCTCGCCGTGCTGATTGAACGCACGTCACAATTCCCCACGCAGACCACGAGCTGGCAGAACTTCGTCGACTGGCGGGATCAGGCGAAGTCGTTCGATGCCGTCACAGCGGTGCGCAGCCTGACGATGACGCTCACCGGCGTCGGCGAGCCGGATCGCATCGCTGCGAAAATGGCGACGGCCGCGCTGCTGCCGATGCTCGGCGCCGCGCCGGCGGCAGGTCGTAGCTTTACACCCGAAGAGGATCGCGCCGGCGCCGCTGGCGTCGTGCTGGTGAGCGATGGGCTGTGGCACCGGCGGTTCGGCGGCACCGCGGACGTCATCGGTCGCTCGATCACGCTCGACAATCAGCCCTACACCGTCATCGGCATCCTGCCGGCTGGATTTCAGCTGCTGCAGGCCGCCGACGTCCTGCTGCCGATGGGACCGTGGGCGGCGACGCTCCCCGACGATCGCGGCTGGCATCCCGGCATCCTGCCGATCGCACGGTTGCAGCCCGACGTCGGCCTGGCACGCGCGCAGGTGGAAATGGACGTGATCTCCGATCGGCTCGCGAAGCAATATCCGGAAACCAATCACGGTGTCACCGCGGACGTGAGGCCGCTCCACGAGTTCGCCGTGCAGAACGTGAGGCAGTCGCTGCTCGTTCTCGCCGCCGCGGTGGCGTTCGTGCTGCTGATCGCGTGCGCGAACGTCGCGAACCTGCTGCTCGCACGCGCCGTCGGCCGGCAGAAGGAAATCGCGATCCGGACCGCGATCGGGGCGACGCGACTGCGCATCGCCGGCCAGCTCCTCACCGAGAGCATCGTCCTTGCCACGGCGGGCGGCGGCGGCGGCGTGCTGCTCGCTTTCTGGACCGTGCCGCTCCTCGCCGCGCTCGCCGACGCGAACGTGCCGGGCGCCGCCGCTATCTCGATCGATCCGACGGCACTGCTGTTCACGATCGCCATGTCGATCGCGACCGGCTTCGTATTCGGCCTCGCGCCGGCGCTGCAGACGACGCGCGTCGACGTGTCCGGCGCGATCAACGAAGCGGGACGCGGCAGCCAGGCAGGCGCCGCGCACCATCGCCTGCGATCGCTGCTCGTCGTGGCCGAGGTGGCGCTCGCCACGATGCTGCTCGTCGCCGCCGGTCTGCTCACCCGGAGTCTGCTGCGGCTGCAGGATGTCTCGACCGGCTTCAATCCGGCGGGCGTAGTGGTGGCCGACGCGCCGTTGTCGCCCGTGAAGTACGCGACGACGTCGCAGCGGAACGTCTTCATCGATCGCCTCCGCGCGCAGCTGCGCCGGCTGCCGGGCGTGACGCTCGCCGAAGTCGCGACCGCGCCGCCGTTCTCCGGCAACGGATCGTCGATTCATTTCAACATCGCCGGGCGGCCGCCGAAGGGCCCTGAAGAATTCGTCATCACCGGCTTCCGCGCGGTGAGCGATGGCTACTTCCGCGCGCTCGGCATTCCGCTCGTGGCCGGCCGCGCATTCAGCTCGCGCGATCGCGAGCACACGCTTCCGGTCGCGGTCGTGAACGAAGCGTTCGTGCAGCGATTCTTCGGCGGCGCGGCGACGCACGCGCTCGGCGCGCGCGCCCAGCTGGGCGCGACGCCGTCGCCGACGGAAGGTCCCGACGGCGCGCCGGTGATGGAGATCGTCGGGATTGTCGGCGACACGAAGCAGGCATTCGAGGCGGCGATTCAGCCGACGCTGTTCGTACCCTATCAGCAGCCGCCGATCGACATCCTCGCCGGCATGTATCGCGGCCTGTCGATCGTCCTGAAGACGGCGGGCGACGCGTCCGGCGTCGTGCCCGGCCTTCGCGCCGCGATGCAGGAGGTCGATCGCGATCAGCCGCTGGTCCGCGTCCGCACGATGGACGAGGCGATGATCGAGTCGGTGTCGCAGCCGCGGCTGCGGGCGACGCTCGTGGCACTGTTTTCCGGCCTCGCGCTGGCCCTGTCACTGATTGGCGTCTACGGCGTGATGGCCTATGCCGTCAGCGAGCGCACGCACGAGCTCGGCGTCCGCATCGCGCTCGGCGCAAACCCCGCAGAGATCAGGCGTCTGGTCGTCGGCGACGGAACGCGGCTGACGGCGCTCGGCATCGCGGTGGGAATGGCCGGCGCGCTGGTGACGACGCGCGCGCTCGGCGCGCTGTTGTTCGACGTCAGCGCGACCGATCCGGTGACGTTCGCGGTCACGGCCGCAGGCCTGTCGCTGGCCGGCCTCGCCGCGGCGTATATTCCCGCGCGACGCGCCAGCCGGATCGATCCGGTCGTGTTGCTGCGGTGATTCGTGTTCACGGTCCGGCTGAAGCCGGACCCTGCCGGCGATCGCGACCCTGGGCCGCGGTAGCGTCCGCCTGCAGGCGGACCCAACGACTATGAATCCACAACGCGTGATTGAGGATCTCCGCGAACTCGCCGCCCGGACGTCCACCGACGAGGGGGCACAGCGGCTCGCATGGGGACCGGTGTGGCGCGACGCGCGCGAGTGGTTCAAGGGCAGGATCGCCGAGATCGGCCTGCGCGTCGACACCGATTCGGCCGGCAACAACTGGGTCACGCTGCCCGGCGGCTCGTCGAAGACGGTGATCGTCGGCAGTCATCTCGACTCTGTGCCGAACGGCGGTTGGCTCGACGGTGCGCTTGGCGTGATGGCCGCGCTCGAAGTGCTCCGCAGCCATGCCTCGGCTGCGCCGCCCGTGACGTTGAAGCTGGTCGACTGGGCTGACGAAGAAGGTGCACGGTTCGGCCGGAGCCTGCTCGGCTCGGCGGCGGCGGCGGGCAGCCTCAAGGTGGACGAGGTCCGCGAGCTGAGAGATCGCCACGGGACGACGCTCGTCGAAGCACTGACGGAGAACGGCGTCACGCTCGACAGGATGCTCGACGCCCATCTCGAGTTGAAGGCGATCGACGCGCGCGCCTATCTCGAACTGCACATCGAGCAGGGACCGGTGCTCGAGTCGATGCACAGGTCCACTGGCGTCGTGCTCGGTACGTTCGGCGTCGAGCGCAACATGGTTCGCTTCACCGGTCAGGCGGCGCACTCCGGGTCGACGCCGATTCCGATGCGGCGCGACGCCTTTCTCGCTGCCGCGCAGACGGCCCTCGAGTGCCGCGAGATCGCCCGGCGGCACTCGACACCTGGCGCCGGCGTCGTCTGCACCGTCGGCGTAGTCAACGTCGAGCCGAAAATCGTGACCGCCGTGCCGGGCATCTGCGAGATCTCGGTCGATCAACGCGCGCTCGACCCGAGCGTTCTTGCGGCGATGCTCCGCGACGCGCACGCGGCGGCCGAGCGGGCGGCGCGCGACAACAACGTCACCGTCGAGTGGCGGCCGATCTGGCGGATCGAGCCGCGTCCGTTCGACGCGGGGCTGGTCGGACTGTGCGAAGAGGCCGTACGGGAGGAGACCGGTGAGGCGCCCAGACTGCCGTCAGGTCCGCTGCACGACGCGGCCGAGATGGTGCCGCACATGCCGGTCGTCATGATGTTCGCCTCCTCGTCGAACGGGCTGTCGCACTGCAAGGAGGAAGACACACCGGGGCCGGATCTGGAGAAAACCATCCGCGCGTATCTGCGCCTGGTGGACAAGACAATCGGGTACGTCTCCCAGCAGATGTAGGGGCGGGCCAGTCCCCAGTCCCCAGCTTCGCGTCGCGCGTCGAGAGACGCGCGGCGCATATAATCCGCGCATGCGAACGCTCTGCTGGGTACTCATCGGCCTCGCCGCGCTCGCGTTCTCCGTCGGAACCGCGATCGCCTTCTCGCACTCGGTCTTCCTGCTGGAACCGGTCGGCTACTGGCGCGGTGCCATCGGATTCCTGTTGTTTGCGATAGCCCTTCGGCTGATGGACAGCCGCTGAACAATTAAGAGTGCGTTGCAAAATCAGCTCGAGGCGGGTCCTGTCCGCGAACAGCCCCACCGGGTGCTCGCCAGAAGAGCACTTGTCACGGCCCACGGCTCCGCGCCCGGCGGGGCGGCCCCGCTCGCGGCCACCCGCGAGCGAGCTAATTTTGCAACCTGCTCTAAGACGTAAGAAGTAAGAATTAAGAATTCGCGCGAGTGTTCGTAGCGCTTCGCAGGAGAATCGGCGTTGCTGATTGTGCGGAAGGTTCGCACAGATGTACGAATTCTTGATTCTTGATTTCTAACTCTCAATTGGTCAGCGAGCAGCCTCAGTAGTCGATCGTCGAGGCGTTCGGCTGCGGGCTGCCGACGTGCTGGCCGTTGATCGTCTCGTACTCGTAGGTCATCTTGAACGTCGAGCGGCCGGCAATCAGCACGTGGGCGACCGATTCGATCGAGACGGGTACGCGCACGCCGCCGAGCCGCTGGTAGCGGCGGACAACGTCGACGCGGCGCGTCCAGAACGACGGCGTCTTAGACAGCTTGCCCTCGATGCGCGCGAGATCGCCGTCGGTCGGCTGCACGAATATCGCACCTTCGACGAGCAGGAGATCCTTGCGGCGCGGCTTCACGGCGACGCTCGCGAGCCCGTCGGGCGCGAGTTCACCAGCGTCGAACGTGTAGTTCTCGTTCGTGAACGACGCGTTCTGTGGCTCATGGTTCGCCCAGATCCGCTGCTCCCCTTCGAGCGCCGCGCGCAGCACCTTCGATCGGATGTAACCGGACCCGCCTTCGGCGACGATCGTGAAGCGGAAGCCGTTGACGTGGTCGTACTCGGTCCACGCCGTCATCCACGCGCTCTGGTTGAACTTCGCGTTGTGCGCCTCGAGATGCCGCAGCGCGCGATATTCGACGGTCGGCTCTTCGCCGCGCGCGAGAAACCGCTGCAGCGGCGAAACCGTCCCCTGCGCCGCCGACACGATCGCGAGGAGCGCGACGAAGACGACCGGCAGGCTCATGGCTCTGATTATAAAAGGCGCGCCTCCCGGACTGGCGGTTATCGCGCGGCAGCTCGCAGCTGCGGCGTGCCGACGCGTTCGGCGTTGACAGTTTCGTATTCGTAGACGGCGTGGAACGTCGATTGCCCAAAGAAGCGCAGATTTGCAACCGCGTCGAGCGACACCGGCAGCCGCACCCCGGCAAAACGCTGAAACTGTCTGACGATGCGCACGTGGCGCGTCCAGAACGACGGCGGCTTTGCAAGGTCGCCTTCTAACTTGAGCAGGTCGCCATCCTCCGGCCGCAGGAAGATCGAACCGTCTACGAGCAACACGTCCTTGCGGCGCGGTTTGATGGTGAGCGCGGCCAATCCCTCGGCGACTCCGCGATCCTCGAACAGGTAATTGGCCGGCGTCAGCGACGCAGCCTGCTCGGCGCCCGTCGCCCACAGCTTGCGCTCGGACTCCAGCGCCTCGCGAAACACGCGCGATCGGATCTTGTCGGAGCCTTCCTCGGCGACGACGCGGTAGTGAAACCCGCTCGCATCGACCTCCGTCCAGACATCCATCCACGCGCTCATGTCGAACTTCTCGTTGCGCGCCTCGAAGTGGCGCAGAGCGCGATAAGACGCGGGAGATTGATCATCGAGCGACAGGAAGCGCTGCAGAATCGGAGGCCCGTCGGCGTTCCCGTCCCGTGTTGCCGCTGCGGTTGCGTGCGCGACCACGAGTGCGGCAATGGGAACGACCAGCAGGCGACGGCTGAGCCCGCGCACCATGCTGCAGAACAAAAGCAAAGAACGCGCCTGAGGCAGCCGCCGAGACCGCACACCGTCTCCACGCTGGTTTCCTAGCGATCTTTGTGACTCTCGTGGCCTTTGTCGCTCACGACGTGTCTCAGCACATTACGTGCGGCAATGACCCGTGCCCGTGCTTTGGCAGGCGTGGCAGCAAGTGCCGTCAGGTGGCCCATCTTCCGGCCGGGCCTGGGCGCCGACTTACCGTACAGGTGGAGTTTGACGTCCGGAAAGGCGAGCGCCGCCGCCCAGTCGGGCTCCCCGCGTTCCCAGATGTCTCCCAGCAGATTCGCCATCGCCGCCGGCTGCAGCAACTCCGGCGAGCCGAGCGGCAGTCCGCAAATCGCGCGCAGCTGCTGCTCGAACTGGCTGGTGCGGCAGGCGTCGAAGGTCAGGTGACCGGAGTTGTGCGGCCGCGGCGCGAGCTCGTTCGCCATCAGCGTCCCATCGCGCGCAACGAAAAACTCCACGCACAGGATGCCGACGTAGTCGAGCGCGTGCATGACCGTGCGCGTGATGTCGATCGCGGCCGACGCGATCTCCGTTCCTACGTCGGCCGGCGCGACCGAGATGTCGAGGATGTGACAGGCGTGCGCATTCTCGAACGGTCCGAAGTGCGACCACTCGCCGGTGACGCCGCGGACACCGATCACCGAGATCTCGCGATCGAGATCGATGAACGCTTCGAGAATCGCTTCGCGCCGCTCCAGCGCCTCCCAGGCAGCGGGCAGCGCGTCGGCCGTCGCGACCGCGACCTGCCCTTTTCCGTCGTAGCCGAACGACGCGGTTTTGAGGACAGCGGGACACGACACGCGGCGGGCGGCGGCAGACAGCTCGGCCGCGCTGCGCACCGGCGCGAACGGCGTGACCGGAACGCCCAGGTCCATCAGAAACGTTTTCTCGCGGATGCGATGCTGCGCGATCGCGAGCGATCGGCCGTTGGGGCGCACGATCGCGACCTCTTCGGCGGCGGCTGCGGCCGCGGCCGAGACGTTCTCGAACTCGAATGTCACCACGCTGACGCCCTGCGCGAAGCGCCGCACCGCATCGACATCGTCGTACGAGGCGTTGATTTCGACGTCGGCGATCTGCCCGGTCGGCGTGTCATGGTCGGGCGCAAGCGTGTGGACGCGATAGCCGAGGCGGCGCGCCGCCATCGCGAACATGCGACCGAGCTGGCCGCCGCCGAGGATGCCGATCGTCGAGCCGGGCGCGATGATCACGGAATCGACGCCGAACGGACATCCGCCGCCATGCGCTCGCGATACTGCTGCAGCTTTGCGCGGAGATCCGGCCGTGAGGTCGCAAGGATGGCGACCGCCAGCAGTCCTGCGTTGACGGCGCCCGACGATCCGATCGCGACCGTCGCAACGGGCACGCCCTTCGGCATCTGGACAATCGAGAGGAGCGAGTCGAGGCCGTTCAGCGCCGCGCTCTGCACCGGCACGCCGATGACCGGAAGCACCGTCTGCGCCGCGACCATGCCGGGCAGGTGTGCCGCGCCGCCGGCGCCGGCCACGATCACCTCGAGGCCCCGGCCGGCGGCTGAGGCCGCATACTCGGCCATCCACTGCGGCGTGCGGTGCGCCGAGACGACGCGCGTTTCGTGGGCCACGCCGAACTCGGCGAGAATCGCGGCGGCCTGGCTCATCGTCTCCCAATCGGACTTGCTGCCCATGATCACGCCGACCAGCGGCGCCTGCGCATCGGTCACGGGCGCTATTTCATCACGCCCTGCAGCCAGTTCACAATC
>DATFXR010000124.1:0-3385 GCA_035315685.1 Vicinamibacterales bacterium
GCTGCTGACGACGCCGAGCACGATGGCGGAGAAGCGGCCGCCGTTTCGGTCCGCGTCGCGGGCGATGGCACGCACCAGCGGCATGTCCTGGTATTCGACGCCGCGGCCGAGCGCGTAGGTGAGCAGCTTCTCGGCGGCGACCTCGGTGAACTGCGTGCGATAGCCGACGAGCCAGTTCCGCAGTCCGGTCGGCCCGTCGATCTTCGTGCCGTCGAACACCTGCGCCGACGCGTCCACCGGCGTGTCCTCGTCGCGCGTCCGCCACGATCCGACGCCGTCGAAGTTCTCGAGCGAGAAGCCGATCGGATCCATCAGCGAGTGGCACTGGACGCAGTCGGCGCGGACGCGGTGTTCGAGCATCTTCTGCCGCATCGTCGGTTCTTTCGTGTTACCGGCCGCGTCGCCGGCCTTCGGCTTCAACGGCGGCACGTCAGGCGGCGGATCCGGTGGGCTCATGCCGAGAATGTTCGTCATGATCCACTTGCCGCGCGTCACCGGTGAGGTCCGTTCCGGCTTCGACGTCGTCGTGAGGAAGGCGCCTTTGCCGAGCAGGCCGCGGCGCACGTCCATGTCCGGGCCGAGCGTGACGCGGCGGAACTGGCTGCCGTAGACGTTCGGGATGCCGTAGTGCTTGGCCAGCCGCTCGTTCACGAACGTGTAATCGGCCGTCAGCAGATCGCCGATGCTGCGATCCTCGCGGACGATGCTGTCGAAGACCAGCTCCACTTCGCGGCGCATCGCCTGACGCAGCGGATCGTCGAAGTCGGGATACACGAGGGGCAGCGGTCCGGCGCTCTGCAGGCCGCGCAAATTGAGCCACTGGCCGGCGAAGTTCACCGCCAGCGCCTCGGCGCGCGGATCGGCGAGCATGCGCCGCACCTGTTTTTCGAGCACCGCGGGATCCTTCAGACGGTTCTGGCTCGCCAGTGTAACGAGCTCATCGTCGGGCGCCGTGCTCCAGAGGAAGAACGAGAGGCGCGACGCCAGATCGAGATCGGTGACGCGATAGAGCTGCCCGGCCTTCACGCTGGCCGGCTCGGTTTCGATGCGATAGAGGAACCGCGGGTCGGCCAGGATGCGCGCGAGCGCGATCTCGACGCCGTGCTCGAAATCGCCCTCTTTGCGTCCGGCGTCGTAGAAGGCCATCAACGACTGCGTTTCCGCCGCTGACACCGGGCGCCGGAACGCACGCGCCGCGAGGGTGCCGACGATCTTGCGCGCGCACGCCGCTTCTTCTGCAGCCGCGTTCGGACGGCAGATGAAGATCTTCTCGCGGCTCGGTGACTCCTTCGCCGGCGACGCGTCGAACGGGCCCTCGATCCGCACCGTGCCGACATGCGGGAAGAAAGTGAAGCCCGGCGTCGGTCCGGTCTGCAGCGTATCGCGCATGAAGTGCTGATCGAGATCGAGCAGCGGCGCAAAGTTGGTCGCGAGGAAGGTCGCGCCGACGGCATGCGGACCGGCCGTCACCTTGACGCGGGCGCGCATCGGCGTGCCGCCGCGCCCGCCGAAGAACGCCTCCGGCCCCTGTTGCCCGCCGCCGCCGCCGGCAGCCGCTCCACGGGCGCCGCCCGCAGCGGCGTTACCGCGCCCGCCGCCCGGTGCGCCACCACGGCCCCGCTGTCCTCCCGCGGCGGGCGTCCCCGAAGCGCCGCCACAGTTGGCGTCGGGCGCACCGAACCGGCGGCTGCCCTGCCAGTCCATCAACTGCACGCGCTCGCCGTCGAGGAGGATCTCCAGCTTCTCGCAGGGCACCGATCCGAATCCGGTCGGCGACATGTTGTCGCCGAAAATCGGCGTCACCGTGATCGTGTACTCGCCGTCGGACGGGAACACGTGCTTGACGAGCAGGCCGCCGCGGGTGCCGAACGGCAGGCCTTCGATGTGGTAGTCCTGCGACGTGTCCTCCGGCGTTCGATAGACGACCAGCCCCGCGGGTGTCGGATCGCCGATCGCGAGGCGGCTGATCTTGCCGGCCGCGCCCACGTACGCCTCGACGAGCGTCGACGACATGCCGAGCGCGCCCGCCATGTTGTCGAAGCCATGAGTCGAATCGTCTGGCGGCAGGTATTTCGCGGCATCCACGTCGAGGTTCAGGACGTCGCGGATCACGTTCGAGTATTCCGTGCGGTTGAGCCGATGGAGTCCGGGCGGCGGCGCGTAGAGTGCCGCGTTCCGATCGAGCTCGCCTTCGAGCCAGGTGATGAAGCCGTCGTAGGTTGCCTTGTCGGGACGGCGCGCGCCGGCGGGCGGCATCATCCCCGCACGCATCTTGCGTACGACGCGCTCCCAGACCTCAGCATGATCGCTGACGTGCGTGATGTCCGCGTCGTCGAGCGTGATTTTGCGCGCGGGCTCCTGGCCGGCAGCCTTGCCGCGCTGGTTGTGGCAGCCGACGCAGTAGCGGTCCACCAGCGCGCGCTGAGCGGACGGCGGTGTCGATGGGGTAGTTTGCGGTGTGGCCGCGCCCTGCGCGCTGCTCGGCCGGGCGCCTGGTGCGGCGGCCGTCGGCGCGGGCGCGTTGAAAGCGAGGATGAGGACCGCTAGACACCCGATCGCCACGAGCCTGTTTGCCATCGAATACGCGCTCCGGAGCGGCGAGGACCGATTGTCTTGGGAGATGACGTGCCGCGAGTTCAGGCTACATGTTAGTCGATGAACTGGCATATCATTCGTCGGAAATTGTAATACGTTCGCGGGTCTTCCGAGCCTCAGCGGGCGACCCAGCCGGACGGAACGCACCTGGTGCGCAGCAGGTGATCTCCTGGCGCGCACAACCAGGTAATCACCTCGTGATTACCTGGTGATCAGAAAGGGGCGGGCACGTGGCCAGAAGCAGAACCGCGGTCGGTCGTCGACGTTTTCTGAAAGGCGCTGCGGTGAGCGCCGCGGCCCTGGTGGCGCGAACCGCGCCGGCGTCCGCCGCGCCGCAGGAGCCTGGCGCGCGCCCGGCCGGGTCCGTTGCCGCGCCCGGCGGCGCTCAGCTTCGCGCGGACACCGAACCGCCGCCGACCGGCGGGCGACCTCGGCTGATCGAGAGGCCGGCGTCCGACTTCATGGTCGACGTCATCAAGAGCCTCGGCATCGAGTACGTCGCGGCGAACCCCGGCTCGAGCTTCGAGGGCCTGCACGAGTCGATCATCAACTACGGCGAAAACCGGATGCCGGAGTTGCTGACGTGCTGCCACGAGGAATCGTCCGTGGCGATGGCGCACGGCTACGCGAAGATTTCGGGCAAGCCGATGCTCGCGCTCGTGCACGGCAACATCGGCCTGCAGCATGCGTCGATGGCCGTCTATAACGCGTACGCCGATCGCGTGCCGGTGATGATCATCGCCGGCAACTGGCGCGACGCCGGCACGCGCAACAACGGCGTCAACTCCTA
>DATFXR010000125.1:0-8660 GCA_035315685.1 Vicinamibacterales bacterium
TGTCCCAGCCGGCAAACGGCACCATCTTCGCGCCCGATGCGCGGTGCCGGGCGTTGAGCGGTGTCTTCTTGAGAGGGACTTCGGTCGCCTGTTCCATGTAGGACTGCGCGTCGTGAGCGGAGCAGGTAACGGTACTATGCGCCTTCCGGGCGGGTCAAGAATCAGCTCGGCGGCGCGTGCGGACGCCCGCTGTGCATGGCGCTTCGCACGAGAGCGCCGGCGAGCGCGCCAATCACGCTCGCCGTCGCCACGATGGCCATTCCGATGGCAATCGCAATCGGAAACAGCGTGCCGGGTCCGATCGCGGCCAGGACGATGACGAGTGCAGCGGTCGCGCCAAGCCCGACATTCAGGGCGCGCACCACTGCTTCAGCGATGTCCCGCGTTGCCGTGAATCCGGCCACGATGCAGAGCAACAGCGCCGTGAAGGCGCCCGCGCGCGGCGAGTTCATGAACCACGGCGTCACGGCATTCCCCGCGAACAGCGACGACCACGCCGCGGTTTCAACGAGGTGCGCGACCAGAAACGTCGCCGCGCCGAGCATGAGACTTCTCCAGCGGGTCATGATCTGTTGTTCCTCGGCTGAACATGGTTGACCTCCGTCACGCCGCTAAGGCGACCGACGGATTGGTGAACGTTCTACGCGCCTCTGCCAGCCCCGCCTCCGCCGCCGCCCATGAAACAGCTGATCGCGAAGCTGTTGCATATGTCGCAGGTCCAGCTGTTCCAGAACTGCCACCACGATTTCCAGTTGCATCCGCTCGCCTCGTAACAACGATCGTGGATGTCGCAGCAGAAACGGAACACGGTGCCGTCGAGCCAGTGCAGGCCGTCGCAGCCCGGCTCGTTGGCCAGCACGGTGGGCATGAAGAAGCCAAGGGCGCGCTCGCTCCACCGCCGCGGCTGCTGCTGCGCGACGAAACCGGTCTTCTGCATCTGGGACTTGAAATGATGGAATGCCAGCGCCTGGACGTTGAGCCAGGCGGGATCGGGCACGAACGGAAAGCCGCCGTATTCCTTCAAGTGATCGGCGGCAATGAATCCTTCCGTCAGTCCCGGCATCGACCAGATGAGGGTCTGGCTCTCCGGCACCCATTTCAAGACGCCGACCTCAGCGCCATTCTTCGCGAGTTGTGTCACGAACACCTCGCCGCGAAGGCGACGGCCCGGCTGCAGGTCCGGATCGCGCACGGCGCGCCGAGACGTCTTCGTCGAGAACCCTCCCATCGAATCGGTCTGCAACTCGACGAATTCCTTCCCCTCGTCTCGGCTGTGGGCTCCCCGGCGACGAATCACCTGGTTCTTCCACTCGAGCGCGACGTTGTCGGAGATCACGCCGTCCTTCCAGAGGCTGTAGGCCTGGTGATTCGACCAGTCGAGCGTGGGCCTGACGACCGCGTCGGTGAAGGCGCGCAGCGGCTTGCCGGCACGTGGCGAATATTGCACGACGTCGTTGACGCCGTCGATCCGGTCGACACGGAACTGCGCAATTTCGTTGCCCTGGAGGTCGCTCAGGCGCGTCACGAAATCACCTTCGACCGAACGTTCGGCGACGGCGATTGCGTCCACATACCGCGTGGTGTGGCGCGTGCCCTGCGCCTCGAACGAGTAGTAGGTCTCGCCTTTCTGTCCCGGTTTGCCGCCGAGGCGGACGCCGGCAGGCGCGGTGCGAACGCCTCCCTGCGCGGGCTGGCTCGCGCGTAGTGGCTGCGCCCGCCAGGCTGGCACCACGACTGCCGCCGCGAGCAGCGCGAATCCGATCATGACCGTGCGATGCGTTTTCACAGAGGACTCCCTTCGCTCCGGATCACGCGTGACCTCGCAGCGTCCTGCCGCCCACGTCCCGTTCTCCTCATGTGCCGGGGACGTCCCGGCGAGAAAGGCGATCCGCCTTCATGCGCGTGTCAGCAATCACGAAGTGATGCGTTGCCGGCACGAGCCGGATGACTCCGGCTCTGAGAGCCGCCGCTCCTCGACCTGGTGCCACCCGCTCTCCGGCTGCGCGTGCGCATCCGGGAGCGGGTAGCGCAGATACGCCTGCAGCGTGTGGAAGCTGATGTCGAGAATTCGGCAGGTCGCGCGCTTGTTGCCGTGGCATCGTTCGAGCACGAGGCGTGCGTAGCGGCTCGCCCAGGCGCGCATCGAATCGTTGCGCTGCAGCGACGGTGCCAGCGCCGTCGCGTAGTCGCCGCGCACCGTGGCGGGCAGGTCGTCCAGTTCCAGAACGCTTGATTCTGCAAGCGTGACGGCGCGCTCCATCAACCGTTCGAGCTCCCGGACGTTACCCGGCCAGTCGTAGGCCATCAGGGCTGCCGCGGCCGCCCGCGACAGGCGCAGCGGGCAGGTGCCGCGATGGCGTGCGAGAAAGTATTCCGCCAGCTCTACGATGTCGCGCCGCCGTTCGCGCAGCGTGGGCACGCGAACGTCCACGCCGCTCAAGCGGTAGAAGAGATCGAGGCGGAACAACTGCCGGTCGACGAGCTCCTGTAGACTCTTATTGGTCGCCGCGATGATCCGGATGTCCACGCGGTGCGTGCCGTTGCCCCCGACGCGCTCGACCGCCAGGTCCTGAATCGCGCGCAGCAACTTCGCCTGCGCCGACAGCGACAAGTCGGACACCTCGTCGAGAAACAGCGTGCCGCCGTCAGCCGCTTCGAACTTGCCGCGCCGGCCCCGAACGTCGGTCGCCGTCTTGTCCTCGATGCCGAACAGCTCCGCCTCGAGCAGGGTCTCGACCAGTGCCGCGCAGTTGATGGCGACGAACGGTCCGTTCGCGCGCCGGCTCAGGTCGTGGATCTGGCGCGCGACCAGCTCCTTGCCGACGCCGGACTCTCCTTCCAGCAACACCGTGAAATCGGTCGCGGCGACGCGCTGGATCGTGTCGCGCAGCGCGCGCATCACGGGCGTCGACCCGACGATTGGCGCGACCGGATCGCGCCGGGGGGCGCGGTTGGACACGAAGAGGCCGGCCCGCGCGAGCTGGAGCCGCGCGCGCTCGATCTCCAGCACCAGCGCGCCGATATGGGCGGCCATGCCAAGCATCTGGAAATCCCAGCCGCCCAGGCGACAGTCCGGATCGAAGGTCGCCTCCAGCAGGCCCGGCATCTCGGGATCGGCGCCCGGCACCTCGAGGGCGACCGTCTCCGTGCCTGCCGGCGTGTCGCCGCGACCGCTCCAGCGGCTGCCGCCCTCGCGCAGAAAGACCGTGCGGAGCGGCACCACCCGCCGCAGCCACTCCTCGAAGGTGTCGCGCATCAGCGAGATGTCGTGGCGGCGATCGAGCGAGCGCGTGAGCGCGGCGCACAGATCGGCCAGCGCTTCCCGCCGGTCCCGTTGCCGCGGCGTGTAGGGCGACATGGCGGCTGCCGAACCAAACGAAGTGCCATCGGCGTGCTTGTCGCTGCCAGTCAGAATCTCTGGAAAATTCACGACGTTGGTCGCCATCTCAGATCACCTCAGGGGTAGCGAGTGCCCGATGTGGGTGCGCCGTTCGCAGGTCGTGATTGCCCGAGACGCGGTTCGTGTCATCGACGAACCATGGCAGGCTGCGATCGAACGCGATCGCGCCACGGTAATGGACAAACGACGGCCGGACCCGGACGACCGCGCATCGCAGTACGCGGCCGCGAATTCTGGTGTGCGTACTCTCGGTTTCCAAGTGCAGCTCCACGGAAGCGCCCGGCAACAGCCGGTAACTGGTTTCGATCAAGGCTCCGGCGGCCGACACATCGACAAGATGTGCGCGATGGCCCGGGCGCACCCGCGCCGTCACGACGCCATGCTCTTCAATCCGGTGCAGCCTCTTCGTCGTTCGTCTGTCGATCGTCAGCGTCATAGCGCGCTCCACCGCCTCGTTCGGCGATCGAATTTCAGCAACCGCGCCTTTCCCGTTTCGCCGAAGATGCGAACCGCGTACTGCGCACCGCCGCGACCGAGGATGTAGACCGTGCCGGCCGATCCCGACCCAAGTGGCGAAAAACTCGCGCTATTGGCGCTACCGAGTCGAATCGGATCGGTGCCCGGCGGTGTGCCTCCCGGATCAATCGACGGCAGACCAGGCAGCGCACCGAAATCGACGCCGCCGAACTGCTGCGCCAGCCGTTCGGGCGGACCGATCGGAAGATCGACGCCGTTTTGAATCTCCCGGGTCAGAACGCCATTCCCGTTGCCGTCGACGTACTCCGTGTAGGAATAGCTCGCGTCCACGGCCGTAAAACGGATCGCGACTGCCGCCGACCGCGTGATCGCGAGCATCCGCGCCCGCTGAAATCGGGTGGCCATGTATCGCGCGGCTCCGGCCGCGCGGTAGTCGTCGAGTCCGTTCAGCACGTTCGGCACCGACACTGCGGCGAGCGTCATGCTGACGCCAGCCACGAAGACGATCTCGACGAGCGAGTAGCCATGAGCCGTTGAAACCGCCGCCATGGCGAGCGGCCCGGCCGGCACAGGCCGGCCGGGCCTGCCTCCTACTGGTTTGGCCGATCGTGATCGGTCTTCGCCGGACCGACGGTGAGCTGCGGCTTCAGCTTCAGAAAGTTCTTCTCGCCGATACCACGCACGTTCATCAGGTCCTCGATCTTCTTGAACGGACCATTCTTCTGCCGGTACTCGACGATGAGCGCGGCGGTTCGGGCGCCGATGCCGGGCAGCGTGTCGAGCTCGGCGGCGGACGCGGTGTTGATGTTGACCACGGCGCCAGGGGCGGCCTTGATCGCGGCGCCGGTGGCGGAGGGCGCCTTCGCCTGCGCGAAAGACGAGGACGGGAACACGGCCAGCAGTGACGTGACGGCGGCGATCGAGAACACGGAACGCAACATCGAATCCTCCTTGTGTTGGTGACCCTGGTGTTGCGCTCGTCGGCATCGGCGGAGGTCGGGCACCAACACTCGACAGTCGGCGACCAGGGTCGCCGGGACATGAGGCAAGCGATGCGCCCGCGGCGTGCGAGATCGCGCGTCGCCGGAAGACGATGTCGATGCGGGAGATCGCGGCTCGGCATTCCGCGATATCCGACTGCAGGCGAAGGCCCGCTGAAGAACGACGCCCGAGGATGCGCACGGAAGGGTGTGCTGCGCGCCCTGGCCCCGGGCGCGACGCGCAACAGAAGTTGCGCTCGAGGAACCGGTAGTTGCGCCGCTCGATGTCGACCTGGGAATTATCTTCGAGGGCTAAACACTCGGCGGCGGCGAGGACCGCGAGTATCGGGCAGCTGGTGAAGTCGGCCGCGCTATACCGGTCACGTAGTGGCTTCCGACCAATCCGGCTCGTCTCCCTGCTTTAGACGGCCAGTTGGCGACTTCGGGCTACCTGCGTCGACGTCGGTCGCCCCACGAAGAGGCGCGACCGAACGCACCCGCCAGGCGTCCTGGTCCTCCGCCAGGCTACGCTGTAGAGCTGAGAACCTGGAGTTTGGAGTCCTCGTATCTCCTCAGATACGGAGGCACGCATGACGAATCTCCGGCAGGATTGCCGCCACGGCCTGCGAGTGCTGCGGCACTCGCCAGGTTTCAGCGGCGCCGCCATCCTGATCCTCGCGCTTGGCATCGGCGCCAACGTTGGCGTGTTTTCAGTTGTGAACACGCTCGTGCTGCAGCCGCGGCCTGGCCGGATCGATTCGCTCGTCGGCCTGTTCAACCGCAGCCGGACCAGGCCGGAGGATTATCACAATTTCTCGTATCCTGCGTATCTCGAGCTTCGTGAGCGTCGCGACATCTTCGAGAGCCTCCTTGCACAGAGCTTCACGACGCTCGGCATCCGCGACGGTGACCTGCCCCGGCAGGCCTTCGGAGCGGTGGTCTCGTCCAACTACTTCGACACCCTGGGCGTGAAACTCGCCGTCGGCCGAGCGTTCACTGCGGAAGAGGAGCGGCCATCTGCCCGGGCTGCCGTGGCGATCGCTTCGTACGACGTCTGGCGGCGCGCTCGACTCAATCCGGCGTTCATCGGCAGCACCGTCAGAATCGACGGCATCGATTTCACTGTCGTGGGCGTCGCGCCGAAGGACTTCGGCGGCATCATGGCGTTCGTGTCCCCGCAGTGGTGGCTGCCGCTCGGCGCATACGAAACCATCGTGAACGACCTCTTCAAGGAGCGATCGACGGGACTCGGCGACCGGCAGAACTACGCGCTGAACCTGGCCGGCGCACTCGCGCCGGGCGTCACGCGGGCATCCGCAGGGCCGGCTCTGGACGCGTTCGAGCGGCGGATCGGTGAGGCGAATCCGGAGAGCGATCGCGACCGGACGGTCATCGTCGCCGGTCTACAGCGCACCGGTGTCAGCTCACGACCCCAGAGTGACGGTCCGCTCGTGGCGCTCGGCGCCCTTCTGTCGTTGATATCGACACTCGTCCTCGTCATCGCCTGCCTCAACCTCGCCAATCTGATGCTTGCGCGCGGCGCCGCGCGCCGGCGCGAAATCGCCATCCGTCTGGCGATCGGCAGTGGACGGCGTCGGATCGTGCAGCAGCTACTCGTCGAAGGGCTGATGTTGTCCACCGCGGGCGCCGCCATTGGCCTCGTCATCGGCTGGTGGATGACGCGAGCGCTCGCCGCATGGATTGGTGGCATCGTCACCTTCGGGATAGATTTCCTCGTCGCCCCTTCGCCGCGGCTGGTCGGCGCTGCCGTCGCGTTCGCCATCGGCAGCGCCGCGCTGTTCGCGCTCGGCCCGGCGTGGTCGCTCTCGAATCCGGACGTAGCCTCGGATTTGAAGAGCGAGTCGGGCCACGTGTCGCGGCGCGCCAACTCCTGGCTCGTCGTCGCCCAGCTCGCCGCGTCGCTCGCGCTGGTCGTCGCCGCCGGCCTGTTCACGCGGGGCGCCGTCAACGCTGCCGCAATCGACGCCGGCTTTCCAATGGCGCGGCAGCTCGTCGTCGAGCTCGACCCGAGCCTCGCCGGCTATGATCGCGCGCGGACGCGCGGAACCTACCAGAGGGCGTTGCAGCGCCTTCGCAACACGCCCGGTGTGGAGCGCGCCAGCTTCGCCTCGACGGTCGCGTTCGGCGACATCATGATGAGCGGTCGCGCCCGCGTGCAGCCGGACCCCGCCGAGATCGACGCGACGTTCGACGTGATCGGGTCAGACTACTTCGACACGCTCGGCCTTCCGATGGTGCGCGGGCGCGAGTTCACACTCGCGGAGGAACAGACCGACTCGCGGCCGCCGGTCGCGATCATCGACACTCGGCTGGCCAGGCAACTGTTCGGCGAGGCCGATCCAATCGGGCGTAGCGTGTTGTGGCGCGTGCGCCAGGCGGAGACGGCGCAGCCGTACATCATCGTGGGCGTCGCGCCGGCATTGAGGCACGATCTGTTCGACCTGATGCCGAAGGCGCATCTGTACCTTCCGTATGGGTCGCGCTTCACGACCGAGATGTACCTGCACATCCGCACGGCGGGACCTGAAGCGGCGCAGCTCGCGACCATTCGGTACGAGCTGCAGCAGATCGATCCGAGCCTGCCGATTGTCTTCGCGAAGACAATGACCGGCCTCCGTGACACGAGCATGTCATCGTGGAGCGTTCGCGCCGCAGCGACGCTGTTTGGAGCGTTCGGCGTGCTCGCGCTGCTGCTCGCCGCGGTCGGCGTCTACGGATTGAAAGCGTACGACGTGTCCCGCCGAACGCGCGAAATCGGCATTCGCATGGCGCTCGGCGCGACTGCGGCCGATGTCGAACGGCAGCTGCTGACGGAAGGGGCGCGAACGGCCGGAATCGGACTGGCAATCGGTGCGCTGCTCGCGATCGCGATCGGCTGGCTCGCAAGCCGTTTCCTGCTCCAGGTCAGCCCGTTCGATCCGGCGGTGATCACAACAGCGGTGATCGTTCTGACCACCGCCGCGCTGCTGGCCAGCTACGTACCGGTGCGCCGGGCCACACGCGTCGCGCCGGTCGACGCCCTGCGGACCGAGTGAATTCAGCGGGTGTTGCCGGCGTCGTCAGCGGCCTCATGCGCGCGTCGGGCACGCCCGGGCACACGAGGTTTCACCGATAAACGCCGATCTGGCGACCCACACCGACTGCTCGCGGTGGGCGAGGTTGCAGCGTCATAATCGTGTCATGCAGACCAGCGAAGCGGCTCCGGCACTCACGCGGCTCTTCTCGGAACTGATTGACGGCACGGACGTCCAGAATGCAGGACCTGGAGGGTTCGTGCTCAACGCGGGCGACGTCGGGCTGCTCCGATCACTCGACAGGCTCTCGGCGGCAGACGCGTCGCGCTCGGTGAACGGCGGCGCGACCATCGCGGCGCACGCACAACATCTGCGTTACGGCCTCTCCCTGATGAATCGCTGGGCGGCCGAGGGGGGCAACCCGTTTGCCGACGCCACATGGGACGAAGCCTGGAAAACGGCTGCCGTTGACGATGCCGAATGGGAAGCGATTCGGAATGGATTGGGTCGCGAAACCCACAGGTGGCTGCAGGCGATCGGTTCGCCGCGGACCGTGAGTGAGATCGAGTTCACGGGCATCGTGGCGAGCATCGCCCACCTGGCGTATCACGTTGGCGCCATCCGGCAAATCAGCAAGGACGCGCGCGGCCCGCGCGAGGGCACATTCTAGATTAGGAGCTTGCGCGAGAGAGGCAAGGACCGGTGAGCAAAACCTCCACGTATCTGGCGGCACTCATCAGCGTCATATGCGGCTGAGTCGCATGAAGC
>DATFXR010000126.1:0-16282 GCA_035315685.1 Vicinamibacterales bacterium
GATGCACACGGCTCGCGCGCGATCCCTCAGCGCGTTCGTCGTCGCGCAAGTGGCGCTTGCCTTCGTGCTCGTCTGCGGCGCCGCCCTGCTGGTCGAAAGTCTCGTCCGACTGACGCGCGTGGACGCGGGCTTCCGCGCCGACCACGTGCTCACGGCCGACGTGACGCTGCCCGAAGGCAGTTATGCCGGGCTGCCGGAGATGCGGCGGTTCGCGGCGGCGGTCGTCGATCGTCTGCGCACGGTCGCCGGCGTCGCTCAGGTCGGCGCGGTGAATCTGCTGCCGATCGGCGGGGCGCTGCTGACGGGGGACTTCACCGTCGAAGGTGTGCAGCGGCCGCGTGGCTTCGTCGCCGTGAAGCCGTCAATCAGCCCCGGCTACTTCGGTGCGATGGGCATTCCACTCGTGAGGGGGCGCGACGTCGAGGATCGCGACACGGCGGACATGCCGGGTGTGGCGATTGTGACCGAGCGATTCGCCGCTCGAATCTGGCCGGGCCAGAATCCGCTCGGCCGCCGAGTCACGCTCGGGTTCGGTCCGCCCAATCAGCAGCCGTGGCACACCGTGGTCGGCGTCGTCGGCGACATCAGGCAGACCACGCTCGCCGACGAGCTGCGCCCGGCGATCTACGCTCCGATCGCACAGGCGGCGCGGCCGTTTCTCCTGCGTGAGTTGAGCTTCGTCGTGCGCGCCAGCGGTGATCCGCAACACGTCGTGCCGTGGATCCGCGATCAGATCCACGCGGTCGATCCGGCGTTGCCGATTGGACGCGTGGCCACGATGACGGACCTGCTGTCGGATTCGGTGTCGGAGCCGCGGTTCCGCGCGGTGCTGGTCGGCAGCTTCGCCGTGTCGGCGCTCGCGCTGATCGCCATTGGCATGCTCGGTGTCCTTGCGTACGGCGTCGCGCGCCGGACGCGGGAAATCGGCGTACGCATGGCGCTCGGCGCAAAGCGTGTGGACGTGATCGGACTGGTGGTCAGGCAGGCGCTGATCATGACACTCGGCGGGATCGCGATCGGCGCGGCGCTCGCCTCGGTCATGCTGGACGTCCTCGCCAGGTTCTTGTTCCAGGTCTCGCCACGCGATCCGGTGGTGTTCGTGAGCGCCGGCGTTGGACTGTGCGTGGTCGGGCTGGTGGCGAGCTACATACCGGCGCGCCGCGCGTCGAGCGTCGATCCCCTGGTCGCGCTGCGGACGGAGTAGAGGATCGAAAAAGGTAGGCCGAGCTCTTCGCGAATCTCGCGATGGAGCGCGTCGGCGGCAGAGTCGCCGGACTCAATCGCGCCGCCCAGCGGCCGAAAAAGCGCTCGTTCTTCAGGTCGTCGAAGCCCGGTGCGACGAGATATCCACAGGGGGTCGGGAATCGTTTGCAGTCACGACCAGAGCGCCGCGCGAAATCAGGCGCAATTCCGACCGTTCACGGCGGCGAGGACCGCCGTCCACAGGGGGTCGGGAACAGTTTCGCTGTTGAAACGATTCCCGACCCCCTGTGGAAAAGTGACCCCCTGTGGAAAACTCCGCGCGCCGGCTGGCCTACGCGTACGACGAGGTCGCTGACGTCCGGCCGCCGCGCTCCGTCGTGATCCGGTCGAGATAGCCGCTCTGGCTGAACGCGTCGAGCGGATCGGCGGGCAAGCCGTGCGTGCGCCGCCACTCCGCAATCGCCGGGCGCACGTCAGTTGCGAAGGCGTCCTGCAGCACCGACTCGGCTTCGACCAGCCGGCAGCGCGCCTGCGCGCTCGCGAGCCGCTCGTAATCGACCAGCGCGGCCTTGGCGTACAACTCCTGCGCCCGCATCACGGTCTGAATCATCGCCTCGATCTTGCCCTTGAGGTTGTGACTCTGGTCGATCATGTAGGCGATATCCGCGCGCGCGCCGGTCTCCCACTCGAAGAACAGAATCTCGTGGAAGATCCGGAACACCTGGTACGGATCGATCGATCCCAGTGTCAGGTCGTCGTCGGCGTAACGGCGATCGTTGAAATGAAAGCCGCCGAGCATCCGCTCGGACAGCAGCCACGCGACGATCTGCTCGATGTTCTGCGACTGGTAATGGTGACCGGTGTCGACGAGCACGCGCGCGCGCGCACCGGCGGCGCGTGCGAAACCGAGCGCCATCCCCCAGTCGGCGATGTCGGTGTGATAGAAGGCCGGCTCGAACGGCTTGTACTCGACAAGCAGGCGCTGATCGCCGCCGAGATCGCCATGCAGCGTGTGAAGGTTCTCCTCGAACCACCGTTTGCGCTGGCGGATGTTCGCGGTGCCGGGGTAGTTGGATCCATCGGCGAACCAGAGCACGACGTCACGGCTGCCCAGTCGTCGAGCGATGTCGACGCTGTCGCGCGTGTGCTGGAGCGCGTGCCGGCGGATCTCCTGGTCGGGGTTGCCGAACGATCCGAACTTGTAGCGTTGATCTTCGAACAGATTGGGGTTGATCGAGCCAGGCGCGACGCCGTGGCGCGCCGCGAGCGTCGCAACCGTCGCGACGTCGACGGCGCCGTTCGGCAGGTCCCAGAGCACGTGGAGCGCCAGCGTCGGACACGCGCCGGTCACCCGGTGTACCTGTTCGGCGTCCGAGAACTTCTCGTCGATCGTCAACGCCGCGGCTGGCTGCAGGTACTTGCCGAACCGGGTTCCGGTGTTGGAGAACCCCCAGGACGGGAGCTCGATCCGAAACGTTTCGAGAACCTGTGCCGCGCGCTCGGTCTGCCGGTCGTTCATGGTTGAACTCCCTCTCGTGATCGCAACGCTGTTCAGATCATGCCGGCCAGTCGAGGGCATCCGGGATCGTGTCCGCCGTGTGCAGCACGATCCGGTAGTCCGCTTCGACGGACGCGTTGGCCGGCAGCCATCGATACGTCGGGACGCCGAACAGCCGGCCGCGGTCGACCGTGGCGCGCCGGCCTTCCGGAAACGGCGACACACCGAACTCCATGCCGCGCGTCAGCGTGCCGCCGTTCCAGGGCACCGCCGTGCGGCTGTGGTTCTCTTCCCAGATTCCCATCCAGGGAAAGTCTGACGGTCTCCACACGTATCCAAAAGCCAATCGCCGCCGCGGAGAGAAGGCGACAAAGTACGCCGCGCGATCGTGACCGTTCATCACGTGCGCGGTATACGCGCTCGACGCCGGGTGACTGGTGTAGACGCGCAGATCGACGCTGCCGCCGCCGGCGCGCGGTGCGTACGGCCAGTCGAAATCGACACCCTGCTCGAGATAGTCGGCCACACCGAACTGCGATTCGAACACCCGCGATCGCGTGGCGGACGCGCGAAAGGTTGTCGCGCCTTTCTCGAGGAACGGCGGTCCGAGCGTGACGTGCTGAGTCCACGCGATCGGCCGATCGACGCCGCAGCGCGAGGTGAGCCGTTCACGAACGGCGACGCCGCGCCCGCACAACTGGATGCGACGCTCGAACTGGATCTCGGCCAGCGGCAGCAGCGCCTGCATCAGCAAACCGCCGTCGGTCCGGGACACCTCAAAGGCCGCGATCGGCGCATCTCCGTGGGCGCTCAGCCCGGCTGCCGCCTCTTCCTCCGACGGACCGCCGAAGATGTCGAGGCAGACGTTGTGGCCCATGATTCCCGCCAGCAGCCTGGCATCCGAACCACTGCCATAGATCTCGTCGTGAAGCGCGGGATCGTAGGCGGACGGTTCAATGGACACCCACGGCGGTGTCCACAGCGGGTTGACGCCCGTCGCCTTGTCGAACACCTCGGCGATGTGGCCGCCTTCGACGACAACAGTGACGCGCAGGTGATCGTTCTCGATCGTCGCGGCGTGGCGTCCGCGATAGACCTGGTCGAGCAGCACGGGCGCCATTATCGATCTCGCGCGGCGCCCGCCAGCGGCCGCAACGACGGACGCGTCCGTATCGCATCGCGAAACCGCCGTTGCTCTCCGCGATTGCGTCGATTTGGCCGCACGACTGCGACCGATTCACAAATGGCCTGCCGCCGCGGCGAACGTCCGCCTGGCGGCATGCCGTCGTTACATTTCTCATCGCGAAACGGTCGCGATGGCCGTGCTTCACCTTGCGGGCGGTGAGCGCATCGGATAAGTTCCGATGGCCGTGAGGCGTTCCGCTGCCTGCGCCGCCGTGTTCCTGGTCGCGCTCGTCGCTTCTGTGTTGTTCGCGCAGACCTCGTCCGGCCTGTCGGCGGCAGAGCTCGAGCAGCGATTGAACGCGTATGCGCATCTGCTTCGCGACTGGGCTGGCCTGACCCGATACGGAAGTGAAAACGCCGAGCTTCCAGCGCCCGCAGCCGGCGCAGATCGGGTCGTGTTCTTTGGCGATCAGATCACCGAGGCGTGGGGCCGCTCGGCGGGCAGATTCTTCCCAGGCAAGCCGTATCTCAATCGCGGCATCGCGGGTCAGACCACGGCCCAGATGCTCGTCAGGTTCCGGCAGGACGTCGTCGCTCTACACGCCAAGGCCGTGATCATCCAGGGCGGAACCAATGACATCGCCAGCCTGTTCACGCCGGGGACCGAGGCGCTCGTCCTCGACAACGTCCGGTCGATGACGGAGATCGCGAAGGCAAACGGCATCCGTGTGATCGTCGCGTCGGTCACGCCGGTCTGCGACTGCGTGACCGACCAGACGACGACGCGTCCGCAGGGCAAGTTGATTGGATTGAACGGAGCGCTCCGTGACTACGCGGCGGAGAGTGGTCTGGTGTTTCTCAACTATTACGCGGCGCTGGTCAACGGGCGCGATTTCAAACCGGAGCTCACGGTGGACGGACTGCTCCCGAACGACGCCGGCTACGCGGTGATGGCGCCGCTCGCCGAGGAAGCAATCGTGCGCGCGTTGGACAAAGCACGCTGAACGGTGCAATTGCATGCTGCAGGGGTGAGCGATATGAGGGGACTTGCCGGAATTCTGATCGGTACAGCGCTGACCATGCTGGCAGCCGATCTGATCTATGCCCAAGGCCGCGGTGGGCAGAACTGGAATACCGTCAGCGCCGATGCCCAGCGCACCGGCTGGCTGCGAACCGAGACGCGCATTTCGGCGGAGGCGCTCCAGGCTTCCGGGGCCGGCGGCTTTCAGTTGCTGTGGAAGGTCAAACCCGAGAACCAACCGCGCCAGCTGAACACACTCACACAGCCGTTGATCCTGGGCAATCTGATCTCGCACAAGGGCTTCAAAGCGCTGGCCTTCTTCGGCGGCAGCGGCGACGTCGTCTACGCGTACGACTACGATCTCGGCAAGGTCTACTGGAGTCAGAAGCTCTCCACCGGCGTAGCATCGCAGCCGGCCACTCCGACCTGTCCCGGTGGGCTAACCTCGATCACGCGGAGCACGCCGCTCACGCAGTCGGCGGCGCCTGCTGGACCAGGCGCGCTCGGGCGAGGCGGCCCCGGCGCGGGCGCGCCGCCCGGACCGCCGGCGGGCCGCGGTCCTTCGCCGCCGATTGGCGTGAACCCGGCGAACCTCCCAATCACGGGCGCGGTCTGGGCGATCTCGAGCGGCGGCATGGTGCACGCCCTGAACCCGCACATCGGCGCCGACCTCCGCACGCCGGTGCGCATCGTGCCGGCCGGCGCGAAAGTGATCGGCAGCGTGCTTGTCAACGACGTCCTCTTCGCGGCGACCACCGACTCCTGCGGCGGTGCGGCGAACGGCGTCTACGCGCTCGATGTCTCAAAGGACGGATCGGCGACGACGATGGCAAAGGCGTGGGCGACGGGCGGCGCGACGATCGCAGGCAGCGCCGGGCCGACACTTGGTCTCAACGACACCTTGTATGTCGCGACCGGTGCCGGCGGCGGCCGTTTTGCCAACGCCGTGGTCGCCATCGATTCGAAGACGTTGCAGCCGCTCGACTGGTTCGCCGGCGACGTGGCGTTCGCGACCTCCCCGGTCGCGTTCACCGACGGCGGCCGCGACTTCGTTGCTGCCGCGGCGCGGGATGGACGGTTGTACGTCCTCGATGGAAGGGCGCCGGGCGGCGCGGACCATCGGACGCCGCTGGCGCGAAGCGCTGCCTACTCCACCGGCACAGACACCGGCGGCGCCGTGACGACCTGGCAGGAGCGCGACGGCGCGCGCTGGCTGCTCGTCGCATCGGCCGGTGCGGTTGCCGCCGACACGAAGTTCGGCGCGGCGAACGGCGCGATCACCAACGGGTTTGTCGCGGCGTTCAAGTTCAGCGGTCAGGACGGGTCGTTCAAGCTGGAGCCGGCGTGGACGTCGCGGGACATGACGTCGCCCGCGGCGCCGATCGTGCTGAACGACGTCGTGTTCGCGCTGTCGACCGGCGCGTTCCGCGGCGGCGATCCGCAGCTGGCGAGCGCGCAGCGGCTGGAGCGTTCGACACCCGCCGTGTTGTATGCCCTCGACGCGAAGACCGGCAAGGAATTGTGGAGCAGCGGCCGCAGCGTCACCGCGTCGGTGCAGAACGTCGGACCGTCCGGGCAGGACGGGCAGGTGTACGTCGTCGCCGCCGACGGGACGCTCTACGCGTTCGGCATTCCATTGGAGCACTGACCCATGCGTCGAATGATCATCTGTGCGGCAGCGCTGGCGATCCTGGCAATCGCCGGGCCTCGGATCGGGGCGCAGGGCGCGGCGGCAGCGAAGCCGCCGTTGATCGACTACTCGACTGACGGCGGCGACGCCCAGCGCACCGGCTGGATTAGAGACGAAAAGATCATCTCGAAAGAAACCATCGGCGGACTGAAGCTGCAGTGGAAGCGTGAGACCGGCAACGAGCCGCGCGCCTTGCACGCGCTGATGCCGGTCCTGGTCGCCAGCAACCTGAATACGTCGTCTGGCGCGAAGCAACTGGCCATCGTTGCCGGCATCTCGGACAACATCGTGGCGTTCGACGTGGAGACCGGCCGCATCGTGTGGCGGCGGCAGTGGGATTATCCGGGGCAAGTCGTCCCCGGTCAGGACCCGCGGCACCTCGGCTTCCTGCGGCCTGGCGGCAGCAGCGACACGCCGGTGATCGGTCCGCCCGACGCCCAGGGGCGGCGACCACTCTATTTCGTCACCGGCGACGGCATGTTGCACATTCTGAATGCCGCCGACGGCGAAGACCTGCAGCCACCGTTCAAGTTTCACATCGGCAAGGGCTGGTCGCTGAATCTCGTGGGCAACGTGCTGTGGATGGCGAACACCTACGCGGGCGTCTCGGTCGTCGCGACGAAGCTCGACGATCCGCAGCACACGATCATGACGTGGAACTCGGGCAGCGGCGGTGCATGGGGACGCCGAGGCGTCGCGGTCGATTCCACCGGCACCGCGTGGTTCACGACCGGCGACGGCATCTACGATCCGCCTCGCTATGCGAACAGCGTTGTCGGCGTCCACATCGTCGGCGACGAGCTGAAGCTGAAGGACTACTTCACGCCGTCGAACTGGCAGTGGCTGTGGAAGCGCGATCTCGACCCGAACAACACCCCGACGATCTTCACCTACAAGGGACGTGAGCTGATTGCGGCATCCGGCAAGGAGTGCCGTCTCTATCTGCTCGATCCGAAGAACGCCGGCGGCGCGGATCATCATACGCCGCTGTACAAGACGCCGCTGTTCTGCAACGAGGAGGTGGACTTTCAGGACATGGGCAGCTGGGGCGCCGTCTCGACGTGGGAAGACACCGACGGCACGCGCTGGGTCCTCGCGCCGTTCTGGGGTCCGGTGCACTCGCAGTTCAAGGCGCCGATCATGAACACGCCGGAAGCGCGCGAGGGGGGCGTTGCCGCGTTCAAGCTCGAGGAAGTCAACGGACAGCTGCAGTTCACGGCGGCCTGGGTCTCGCGCGACATGAAGCGCGGCGAACCGGTCCTGATCGTCAACGGCATCGTGTTCGGATACGGCAGCGGCGAGGAAACCAAGCAGGCGTTCCCCGACATCGGTCTGCAGTTCGACTCGTCGATTCGCGCCGCCAAAGGCACGCGCGCGGTGATCTACGCGCTCGACGCGCGAACCGGCAAGGAGCTCTGGTCGAGCGGCGATCAGATGCACCAGTGGAACCATTTCTCCGGCATCACGGTCGCGAACGGCCGGGTGTTTCTCGGCACCTACGACGGCACGCTCTATTCCTTCAGCGTCGGCGCGGCCGGCGGCGGCACACCGTAGGCGGTTCCCATGACACGACGACTGGCAGCCCTGACCGCATACCTCGCGATCGCCGTCGCGATCGCGATCCCCCGCGCGCAGACGCAGAAGGCCGACTGGCTGACCGACGGCGGCGATCCACAGCGCACGGCGTGGCAGCGCAACGAGACCCTGCTCACGAAGGACACCGTGAAGGGGATGAAGCTGCTGTGGAAGATCAAGCTCGATAACCAGACGCGGCAGATGCACAACCTCTTTCCGCCGCTCATCGCGGGCAGCGTGAGAACGCGCGACGGCGAGAAGGAGATCGCGGTCGTCGCCGGCGTCGCGGACAACGTCTACGCGATCGACGTCGCGAAAGGGACGCTGCTGTGGAAGAAGACGTTCGACAGCACGTTCCGCGACACGCCCGGCGGACGCGGCGGCGGCGTGCTCTGTCCCGGAGGACTGACCGCCACGCCCGTTCTCGAAAAGAAAGAAGCGGGCTCGTACATCGCGTACGCGGTGTCGTGGGATGGACGGCTCTGGAAACTCGACGTCGCAACCGGCCAGGAGATCGAACCTCCCGCGCTGTTCCTGCCGCCCAACGGCAAGCCGTACGCGTTGAATCTGGTGAACGGCGTGATCTACACGTCAACGGCGCAGGGCTGCGGCGGCAACCCGAACAACTTCTACTCGTACGACCTCGCGACGAAGAAAGTCGGCAACTGGGCGCCCGGCAGCGGCGGTCTGTGGCCGCGGACGGGTCCATCGGTGGGCAAGGACGGTACGGTGTACGCGGGCAGCGGCGACGGCGACTATCTGCCGGAGGAGCAGACCTACGGCCAGGCGATGATCGGCGTGAAGCAGAACGCGCAGACGAAAGCGCTCGAACTGAAGGACTGGTACGCGCCATCGAACGCGTACTGGATGCGCAAGCGCGATCTGGACTTCAACGCCTCGTCGCCGATTTTCGACTATCACGGCAAGGAATATCTCGTGTCATCGAGCAAGGAGTGCCGGCTCTGGCTGCTCGACACGAGCAAGCTCGGAGGCGACGACCATCGCACACCGGCGTACCGCACGCCGCTGATGTGCAACGAAGAAGTGAACTTCACGATGGGCGTGTGGGGCGCGCTCGCGACCTGGCAGGACAACGACGTGCGCTGGATCCTGACGCCGTTCTGGGGACCGAAGCATCGGCAGTTCAAGGCGGAGATCGAGCACGGGCAGGTCGTCTACGGCGCAATCACCGCGTTCCGGCTGCAGGAGACCGGAGGCAAGCTGTCACTGACGCCGATCTGGATCTCGCGCGACATGTACATGGCCGAACCGCCGGTGATTGCCGACGGGATCGTCTTCGCCTACGGCAGCGGCGAGAGCACCACTCAGCGCTGGCCGGAACCGGGGCACGTCGGTGGCGCAGAAGGCCGCATCCAGGAATCGACGCACGCTGTCCTCTACGCGCTCGACGCGCGGACTGGCGAGGAGTTGTGGTCGAGCGGCGAACAGATCACATCGTGGAATCATTTCACGGGTCTGTCGGTGGCCAACGGCCGCGTCTACATCGATACCTTCGACGGCATGGTCTACTGCTTCGGAGCGCCGAGCCTTCCGGCGGTCGCCGCGACCTCGCCCGGAGCCCGGCAATGAATCGCCGCGTCGCATGTGCGCTGGCGTGCACCGCGGTGGCGGTATCCGCGGCCGTGCTCGACGGCCAGGGTCGAGGCGCCGTCGAGTGGACCACCAGCGGGTTCGATGCGCAGCGATCGGCGTGGATTCGCAACGACCCGCGCATCTCGGTCGTGACGCTGCAGAAGCCAGGCGCGTTCGGCCCATTCAAGTTTCTCTGGAAGCTGAAGCTCGAATACGATCCGGCGGCTGCCACCGCACTGACCGAGCCGATCCTGCTCGATCGCTTGATTGGCTTCCGCGGGTTCAAGTCGATCGCCTTCGTCGCCACCGCTTCGGAAACGGTTCACGCAATCGACGTCGACGTCGGCACGACGCTCTGGAAGTATCACATCAACTACTCGGCCAGTCCGCCGCCGCTGCTCGCTGGAACTCCTGCGTGTCCGGGCGGCTTGAGCGCGGCGCTGTCGCGGCCCACGACGGTCGCGCCGTTCGCCTTCGCGGCTGGCGGCGGGGGGCGTGAGGGACGCTCGGGCGGCGGCGTCGGCGAACCCGGCCGCGGCGCGACGACGCTCGCGGTGGCAGGGCGGGGCCGCGGCGGAGCGCCAGCGCCGGCCGTCGCGCCTGCGGCGAATCCCGCCGTCGTTCCCGGGTCGGCGGCGGCCGCGGCCAATCTTGCGCCCGGTGGTTTGCCGGGCGGCGCGCGGCAGGGCGGCCCCGGCGGCGCGGGGGCTCCGTTCACGCCCGGCGCGGACGCCGCATACGTGGTCGGCAGCGATGGGTATCTCCACGCGCTCAACGTGTCGAACGGCTGGGACAACATGACGCCAGCCCTGTTCCTGCCGGCGAACACGCGCGCAATGGGACTGGTCATCGCCACCGGCACGAGAGGGGAGGCGACGGCGTACGCGGTGACGACGCACGGCTGCGGCAGTCAGGCCGATGCGGTGTGGGCGCTGGATCTCGCGAGCCCGAAGAAGGCGGTGGTCGCGTTCAAGGCCGACGGTGCGACAATCGCGGGAGCGTCGGGTGTCGCGCTCGGCCGCGACGGCACCGTGTATGTCGCGACGACCGATGGGCCGAACCCGATGTCGAACGCGGTCTTCGCACTCGACTCGACGACGCTCAAGCCGAAAGCTTCATTTGCTGTTCCCAGAGCCGACTTCGTGTCGTCGCCGCTTGTCATTCCATGGAAGGACCGAGAGGCGCTGATCGTCGTCGGGCGCAGCCAGCTGTTCGTGTTCGACACGGCGACGCTTCAGACCGGGCCGGTCGCCAGCGCCTCGTATGGCGCTCCGAGCACCGATTCGGCGAGTGGCCTCGCGAGCTGGATCGACGCCAATGACGCGCGCTGGATCGCGGTTCCGAACGCGCGCGGAATCCAGACGTTCAGAGTGGTCGAGCAGAACGGACAGCTGGCGCTGCAGCCAGGCTGGACGTCGCGGGCAATCACCGGCCCGCTGCCGCCGCTCGTCGTCAATGGCGTCCTGTTCGCGATGTCGACTGGAACGCGCTCGACGCCGGCGGTGTTGTACGCGATCGACGCTGCGAGCGCCAAGGAACTCTGGAACAGCGGCCGCGCGATCACGACGACGGTACGCGGCGGGTTGTCGGCCGGTGGAGGGAACGTGTACGTCCCCGGGGCGGACAGCACGTTGTATGCATTCGGATTCGAAATAGAGAAGTAGCGAAGCATGAGGACTGGAACGTGAATGGGCGGATGCTCCCGACACTTGCTGTGACAACGGCCGCCTGCGTGGCCACTCTGACGGCAGCGCTGCAGGACAGGTTTCCCGATGGGCCGGGCAGGGCCGAAGTGGTGAAGGTCTGCAGCGGCTGCCACGACGCGGAGATTGTGCTCGCGAATCTGAAGACGCCGGGCGAGTGGGCGGAAACGCTGCAGAACATGGCGCAGCAGGGGGCCGAAGCGACGCCTGCCGAGTGGGGCCTCATCGAGAAGTACCTCGATCTGAACTTCGCGCTGATCGTGATCAACAAGGCGGCGGCCGAGGAACTGCAATTGACGATGGACGTGACGCGCGACGTCGCCGACGCAATCGTGAAGTACCGGCGTGAGAACGGTCCGTTCAAGTCGGTCGACGACGTGAAGAAGGTGACCGGAGTGGACGCGGGAAAGGTGGACGCGCGGCAAAGCCGGTTCGTGTTCTGACGCCGAGGCGCGGCCGCTGTGTGTGTTTCGCAGCGCAGAACGTGCACGAGTACCGGACGGCCCCGCACCGGGCGGTTCGACGAGGCCCTGCCACGAAACCGCCCATCTTCGGCGTACTTGCGTGCGGCGGCCGGCTCGACTGGCGTCTTCCTGTGCGAAACCCCCGGACGCCCGTTCTTGTTGCTTGAAGGCCTGGGATCGCCGAAGTATCGTCACCCGGGAGTCACGTGGAAAAACGAACTGTTCAAGACGCACTTGATGCCGGCGGCGGAGTGCTGCGGCTCGAACCCGCGTGGGTGCCGCGGACGTTCATGGTTCCCGGGCGGCGGCTGCGACTCCATCCCGATGATCTGTACGCGCTCGGCGGCCATCGCGGCGGTATCAACGAGCGCTGGTTCTCCTCGACGACCAACGCCGACAACGGTCCGGGCACCCCGCAGGACGAAGGGCTCAGCTACGTCCGCGCGAACGGCTCGCGCTTCCTCCTGAAAGACGCCGTCGATTCGGCTGGCGACTTCCTCATCGGCGAGCGGACCATGGCGCGCGACGGCGGCTGGAACCTGCTCTGCAAGTTCTTCGACAACCTCGGCCCGATCCCGCACCACATGCACCAGAGCGAGGAGCAGGCCGCGCTTCTCGGCCGGCGAGGCAAACCCGAGGCGTACTATTTTCCGCCGCAGTACAACCAGATCTTCAACAACTTCCCGTACACCTTCATGGGTCTCGAACCGGGTACGACGAAGGCCGACGTGCACCGTTGTCTGGAGAACTGGCGGCGCGGCGACAACGGGATTCTGAATCTCTCCCGCGCGTTCCGGCTGCAGCCCGGCACCGGATGGCAGATCAATCCGCGCATCCTGCATGCGCCGGGCTCGCTCGTCACCTATGAGCCACAGGTGAACAGCGACGTCTTCGCGATGTTCCAGTCGGAAGTCGACGGCCGGATCGTGCCGTGGGAGCTGATGACCAAGGATGTCCCGAAAGAGCATCACCACGATCTCGACTACCTCGTCGAGATGCTCGACTGGGAAGCCAACGTGAACCCGGAGTTCGCGAAGTCCAATCGCGTGTTTCCGTGTCCCGTACGTCCGTTCGCCGAGAGCGAGGCCGACGGATATCGCGAGCAGTGGGTCTGCTACGGCACCGGCTACTACTCGGCGAAGGAATTGACCGTGCTCCCCCGGCGGACGATCGCCATCAAGGATGCGGCCGCGTACGGCCTCATCGTCGTGCAGGGGCATGGCACGCTCGGCACGCTCACCGTCTCGGCGCCGACGATGATCCGTTACGGCGACATGACCGAGGACGAGCTGTTCGTCACCGAGGACGCCGCTCGCGCGGGCATTCGAATCGAGAACCACAGCGACACCGATGCGCTCGTCATCCTCAAGCACTTCGGTCCGGGCAATCCTGACGCGGAGCCGCTGCGGCGACGAGCCTAGGGCGCATCTCCGACGAGGTCTCCATGGCGGGTCACCACACCTATCCGAAACTCCACAACGCGATGTGGCCGGGTCTGGTCGGCAAGGGAAGTCCCGGCGCCGAGCCGGCGATCGATCTCGACACGATGCTCGATCTGACAGCGGCTGCATCGGTCGACGGCGTGCGCTTCGACGGCGTCGATCTCTTCCTGTTCGATCCGCACGTCAGCATCGACTCGACAGACGACGATCTGAAGCGGCTCGCGGACACGATCAGCGCCAGGGGCTTCGTCGTCGGTTCGCTGGTGGCGCCGGTCTGGCCGCCGACCGGCGGTGGATCGGCGATGGGCAGCGACGACGATCGCAGGAACTTCCTCAGCCAGGTCCGCAAGGCGTGCGCGATCGGCGAGAAGCTCCGCGACATCGGCATCCGGAGGTACGGCGTCGTGCGGATCGATTCCGCGAGCGGCCCTGCCGACTGGGCCGAGGATCCGGACGCGAACACGAAGCGGATCGCCGGCACGTTTCGCCAGGCCTGCGACATCGCTGAGAGCTACGGGGAGCGGCTGGCCGCGGAGGGAGAAATCTGCTGGGGCGGCATGCACAGCTGGAAGCGGACGGTGCAGCTGCTCGAGCAGGTGAATCGTCCAAAGACGCTCGGATTCCAGGCCGACATGGCGCATACGCTCTTGTTCACGATGGGCTACAACGCGCCGGAAGACCGCCTGCTGCCCGAGCGGTTCGACTGGAACGACGCGGCGCGGCTCGACGAAGCGCTTCGCGCGGTGACCAAGGCGCTGCGTCCATGGACGATCGACTTTCACGTCGCGCAGAACGACGCCACGGTGTTCGGATCGGGCACGCACGACAAGACCGGCCGGCATTGTCTGCCCACCGATCCCAACGGCAAGCTCGACGTCGTCCGCCACGCCGGATTCTGGATGCGCGACGAGCGCGGCGAGCCGACGCGGGCGTTCGAACACATCTGCTGGGACGGCTGCATGTTCCCGAACGCGACGATGATGCAGCCGAAGACGTGGAACGACGTGCTGCGGCTGTTGATCGACGTCCGCAGCGCGCACGGCTGGGACGCGCGCGTGCCGGCGGCGGTGTGAATCAGCAATTTGGAATTTGGATTGGAATGCGTGATTACGGTAGCGCAGGCCTTCAGGCCTGGCAACCGCCGCGGGCAGCCCGGAAGGGCCGCGCTACGGCAGTAGTGTCCGGCTTTAGCCGGACCCAGGGATGCGCATGAAGAAGAAACTGAACATCGGGCTGGTCGGCTACGGCTTCATGGGGCGGACGCATTCGAATGCGTTTCTGCAGGCGCCGCGTTTCTTCGACGTGCCGTACGAGCCGGTCCTGAAGGCGGTGTGTGCGCGCAATGCCGATCGCGCGACGGCGTTCGCGGCGAACTGGGGCTACCAATCGATTGAGACCGACTGGCGGGCGCTCGTCGACCGCACGGACATCGATCTCGTCGACATCGCCAGCCCGAACGACACACACGCGGAGATCGCCGTCGCCGCCGCGAGGGCCGGCAAGATGGTGATGTGCGAGAAACCCCTGGGGCGAACTGCGGCGGAAGCGGAGAAGATGGTCGCCGCGGTCGAATCGGCGCGCGTGCCGAACTCGGTGTGGTACAACTACCGCCGCGTCCCCGCGGTCACGCTCCTCAAGCACCTCATCGACGCCGGACGCCTAGGCCGCATTTTTCACTACCGCGCGCAGTTTCTCCAGGACTGGACGATCTCGCGCGAGCTGCCGCAGGGCGGCGAGGGCCTGTGGCGGCTCGACCTGTCGGTGGCCGGCAGCGGCGTCACCGGCGACCTCCTCGCGCACTGCATCGACACCGCGCTCTGGCTGAACGGCTCGGTCGCCGGCGTCACGGCGATGACCGAGACGTTCATCAAGGAGCGGAAGCACACGCTCACCGGCCGCGTCGAACCGGTCGGCATCGACGACGCGAGCGCGTTTCTCGCGCGGTTTCAGAATGGATCGCTCGCGATCTTCGAGGCGACGCGTTACGCCCGCGGCCACAAGGCGCTGTACACGCTCGAAATCAACGGTGAGCACGCGTCGGCGCGCTGGGACCTCCACGATCTCCATCGCCTGCAGTGGTTCGATCACCAGGACGAGGGCCAGTTGCGCGGCTGGCGGAGCGTCCACATCACCGACGGCGATCACCCGTACATGAAGCACTGGTGGGTGCCCGGTCTGCAGATCGGCTACGAGCACACGTTCGTCCACCAGTTCGCCGACTTCCTCGCAGCTGCCGCGACAGGCGCGAGCGCGACGCCGACGTTCCGCGACGGGCTCGCGACCGACTATGTCACCGACGCGGTGCTCAAGTCGGCGAAGACCGGACGCTGGGAAACAGTCGCAGTGTCGCAGCAGGCAGGTGCCGTATGAAACGCACGATCGCGACGCTCGAGATCGTGCTGGCGGCAACCGTTGCGGCGCTGCCGCCCGGTTCTTCGTATCGTCATCCACGACGCTGCTGCATCGGCGGTCCGACGTGCATCTGGAAGCCGAGCAGCCCGCCCTGGTTCAAGAACCTGTGAGCGACGCGTACCTCGCGTTCGATCTCGGCGCAGAAAGCGGCCGTGCGATCCTCGGCCGCTCGAGCGGCGGCGCGCTCGCGCTCGACGAGGTCCGCCGTTTCCCGAACCGACCGATCCGCCAGAACGGATCGCTCTACTGGGACATCCTGCATTTGTGGGCCGAGATGCGGCAGGCGCTCGACGCCGCGTCGGGCGTCCGGCTCGCGAGCGTCGGCGTCGACGGCTGGGGCGTGGACTACGCGCTCATCGGCGAACGCGGCAATCTGCTCGAGAACCCGTATCACTACCGCGACGTCCGCAACCACGGGATGATGGAGTCGGTGTTCGAGCGCGTCAGCCGCGAGCGCATCTACTCGGTCACCGGCATCCAGTTCCTGCAGATCAACACGTTGTTTCAGTTCTACGCGGCGTGCCTGCTCACACCAAAGGTGGTGGACGCTGCGCAT
>DATFXR010000127.1:0-17438 GCA_035315685.1 Vicinamibacterales bacterium
TGCCTGATGCTCGCGTCGCGGCCTGCGTTCGCGCAGCCCGCCGGCGCCTACCTGACGACGTTGAGTGCGAATATCGACGTCGCGTACCACGAGACGCGTCTCGACAGCAGCGCCGGCGCGCACGTGGACGTCGCGGGCACGGTCAAACGCGACCTACCGATGGTCGAAATCGTCGGCGAGGCAGGCTTCAATCACTTCTCCAATGCGACCGTCGCGTCGATTCTCGGCGGTGCGCGCGTCCGCATTCCGGTCGCGGACAACCGCTTTCTCCCGTTCGCCGCTGCGCTGCTCGGCCTGTATCACTGCAGCGTGTGCAACGAGAACGACCTCGCACTGCAGGCAGGAGGCGGCGTCGATTTCCGGGTGCCTCACCGCAACGCGTTCAGGCTGCGCGCCCAGCTCGACTTCCGGCACGTGTTCGCGGCGCGGGCAGGCTTCGACGCGCTGCGTCTGTCGGGAGGGATCGTGCTCCCCTTGAGCGGGCGGTGAGCGTCATCGCTCGGACGATCGCGACGCCCAATCACTTGACATGATTCTCGAGACAGGTGATCGTGCGGCGTGCCCCGGCGTACACCGAAGCGTGGAACTGCGCAGCGCTCGAGCCGCAATCAGGTGAGGACCGGCGCCCGCACCCGGCCCAGGTCGTTGCCGGGTGCGCGGAAAGACGACGGCACCCAACTCAGGCGTCTCCGGCGTTTGTGTCTGTCGATCCCGGGAGCGGTGGAGAAAGTCTCTCACGGCGAGCCGACGTTCTTCACACCCAGGCGCGTCTTCGCGATGTTCGCCAACAATCACCACGACGATGGCCACGTGGCCGCCTGGTTGCCTGCGGGTCCCGGCGTGCAGGACGCCCTCATCGATGAAGCGCCGCAGGTGTATTTCCGGCCTCCCTACGTCGGTCCAGCCGGCTGGATCGGTGTAGAGTTGTCAAGAGTCGACGACGATCAGCTGGGCTCGTTGATCCGCGAGGCATTCCAGCTGATCGTGACGAAAGCTCGTGAGGCTGGATCCCGGAATGCGCCGAGACGGCGTGGTTGAACGGCCGACGCCCGGTCAGAACGTGTTGCGCGTCTCGCCGCAAGCAGGGCGCGGCATGAGCCGATCGCTGGAAGCGCGCAACCGTCGGATGCTCCGGGCGAGGGATGCGATGGACCGCACATTTGCGGAAGCACTGTGCATTCGACGCCTCGCCGGGATTGCGAACGTATCCGAGGCGCACTTCATCCGCATCTTTCGCGCGACGTTCGGCGAGACGCCACACCGCTATCTGCAACGTCGGCGCGTCGAGCGCGCGATGTTCTTCCTCCGCTCGACCAATCGCAGCGTCACGGACATCTGCTTCGACGTCGGCTTCAACAGCCTGGGCACATTCAGCCGCACATTCCAGACCATCGTGGCCGAATCGCCGACCACTTTCCGCGGGCGCGGGCGCATGCCGGCCGTCCCGACCTGCTTCATGATGGCGTGGGCACGACCGGGCAGTTTCGGAGTGGCGCGCGCGTCCGACCGCGTCAGTTCCCCTTCGGCGCCTGCGAGCGCGCCGTCGACGGCGGAACCTTCCCCTTGAGTCGAAGGTAGACCACGATGTTGCCGTAGTGCTCGTTGTTGTGGGTGGTGTTGAACATCAGCACCGCGCCGCGGCTCGTCGCCGTCTTCGGGTTCATCCCGGGAAAGCCGTTCAGCGTCACCGCCTCGTTGAAACCGGCGTCGGTCGTCGATTGGTAGACGTCGTCGCAAAACGCCAGCGCATCGGTCAGCCCTTTGATCAGAGCCGCCTTGTCGGCCACGCGCTCGAAATTCGTCGTCGCCGGCATCGCAACACCTTTGGCCTGCGAGCAGAAGAAGAAATTCGCGTTGACGAGGTGGCCGACGAGTTGGGCGAAGCTGCGGACGTCCGGCGTCGGCTTGAAGCCGAAGTCCTCGGCCGGCATCGCGTCGGCCGCCTCGGCGATGTCGCGCCGAATCGTCGCGTGCATCGCCTTCGCCGAGGCGGCCAGTGACGGCGACAGTGCTTTGTCGAATCCGCCGTCCGACGTCTGCGCGTAGGCAGCGGCGCACAGCGCGTGGAGCGCGATCACGACAGCGAGAGCGTGGCGCATGTGAGTCATCCCTCCTGTCGAAGTCTCCTGAAGAAGGCGGTCGTCGTCAAGGCAGCATTCACGAGGTCGCGGAGCAGTTTTGGAGAAGCGCGCTCGTCCGAGGGCACGTTAGAGTAGCTCCCGAATCGAGAGGAGCGACTCACATGCTGAACGCCATCACCATCTCGCACGTCTTCGTCGCCGATCAGGACAAAGCGCTGGACTTCTACGTCGGCAAGCTCGGCCTGGAGGTCAGCAGCGATCAGGATCTCGGATTCATGCGCTGGCTGACCGTTCGCGTGCCGGGACAGCCGGGACGCGACATCCTGCTCGAGAGACCGGGTCCACCGTCGATGGACGATGCGACCGGACGGCAAGTCCGCGAGCTCGTTGCGAAGGGCGCATCGGGTTTCACGGTCGGCTTCACGACGAACGACTGCAGAAAGACCTATCAGACGCTGCTCGCCAAGGGCGTCGAGTTCACTCAGGAACCTGTGGAGCAGCCCTACGGCATCGACGTCGGGCTGCGCGATCCATTCGGCAACCACATTCGAATCGTGCAGCCGAAGGTCGGATCGTAAGTCAATCCGAAACCGCTGCCACCAGGGTAATGGCACGTACGCAGCGGATCCGCCGCTGGTCACGACAGTGCCGCCACGAAGAAACGAAGAAGAATCGGGCTCCGGGGCCACGAAGGCACGAAAACACGAAGAACAAGATTGATCTTCGTGCCTTCGTGCTTTCGTGGCGACCCTTGGGAAATTCACCTGGTGGTCCATTTTCGGAACCCCGGCCATTCGAAAACCTCATTCATGCGGAGGGTCCGCGCCACCTTTTGCGGGTAAGATTCGGCTGAACCCCGACGCGACCCCATCGCTGCGCTCAGTGCCGACAGATGGCGCACTCTCGACCCGCCTCGACACCAGGTGACGACGTTCCGGCGCCGCTTGTGCGGGCGGAGCTCGATCGCCTCCTCGCCAGCGAGTTGTTCGCGCGGTCTCCGCGCCTGTCATCGTTCCTGAAATTCATCGTCGAGAAGACGCTCGCCGGCGAGGGCGAGTCGCTGAAAGAACACGTGATCGCGGTCGAGCTGTACGGGAAAGCAGCGGACTTCAACACGGCCGAGGATCCGATCGTGCGCATCGACGCGCGGCGTCTTCGCGACAAGCTCCGCGAGTACTACGCCGGCCCGCGTGATGCGGCCATCGTCATCTCGGTGCCCAAGGGCAGCTACACGCCCGTGTTTGACACCAGTGCCGCAGCCAGCGTCGTCCAGCTCTCAGCGGATGGATCTACCGTCGCCGATTCAGCGGCGGTCGCGGCGCCGGTCGTCGCGCCTTTGCCTGCGGCGTCGGTGGAGTCCATCCCTCGCTGGTGGTTGATCGCAGGAACCGCGCTCGGCATGGTGATCGTCGGCTTGCTGTGGCTCGTAGTTTCGCAAGTCAATGATCGGTCCGAGCCGGCGCGCCTCTTGACAGTCACAGCACTACCGGGTAGCGAGGAGGATCCGTCGCTGTCGCCGGACGGTCGATTCGTCGTTTTCTCCTGGACCGGTCCACCGCCTAGCACGAAGAGCGACATTTGGATCAAGTCGGTCGACGGCGAGGCCATGAGGAACCTGACCAACACGCTGGACATCGACGAAAAATGGCCGCAATGGTCGCCGGATGGTCAATGGATCGCGTTTTCGCGGTCGCCCAAAGACAGACCGGTTGTCGTGAAGGTGTCGCCGCTCGGCGGGCCCGAACAAACGATTGCGGAACACGCCTATGAAGCGGCGTGGACGCCTGACACCCGGGGCCTCGTGATGCATTGGGAGGAGCCCGGCCATCCGTTTGCGATCATCCATCAAGTGCTCGAGACCGGCACGCGGCGACAGTTGACGCGGCCTCCCGTCGGTTTCTCGGATATATTCCCGCGCGTCTCGCCGGATGGAACGACGCTGGCATTTGTGCGATCGGGCGGCGGACGATCGGCGGTCTTTCTCGTACCGATGGCCGGAGGCGAACCGGCACTGTTCGGTGAATGGAGCGGTGGCGTCGTCGGCGGGATCGAATGGATGCCGGACGGCCGCGAGTTGCTCGTGACGAGGCCAGCGTCGGCCGGCAGGCGCCTGATGCGTGTACCGGTTCATGCGCGCCGGCCCGAAGTGCCGGTCCCAGGCTTTCCGTACGAATCGGTGGGCCCATCGATATCGCGTGTAGGTACGGGCTCGGGCTATCGCCTTGCGGTCGCCAGCGGCCAGCCGGACGTCGGCCTGCGTCTCGTCGATCTCGGGGCGCCGCGTGAGGGCACGACGATTACGGCCGACGCGCCCTTTTGCGATGCGACGCGCGCGGATGCGCCGGGTCGGTTTTCACCCGACGGCAGCCAGGTCGCATTCACGTCGAACCGCAGCGGTGCCTGGCAAGTCTGGGTGGCCAGGCGGGATGGATCGGACTTGCGGCCTGTTACCGGGCTCCAGGATGCGGCCGTGAGCCTGGGCTCATGGTCTCCGGATGGCCATTCGCTGACCTTCGACGCGACGACTGGCGATCGGACGGACGTCTACATCGTCGCGCTGAATGCCGGAACGGTGACCCGCTTGACCGACGGAACGGCAAACGCGACGGATCCTGAGTGGTCGCGGGATGGTCGGTGGATCTATTTCTCGTCCAACCAGTCAGGTGAGCCGACGATTTGGAGGGTTGCCGCGACCGGCGGCGGCCTCACGCAGTTGACCACCGACATCGGTTTCGATCCGCACCAGTCGCCGGACGGACGCAGTCTCTATTTCATCGGCCAGCCGAGGTTCCATGGCCTCGATGGCCGGACCGCGCTCATGCGCGTGTCGGTGGACGGCGGGCCTGCGGAGGTCGTCGACGTCACGGTCATGCCTGGCGCCTGGGACGTCACGGACACTGGAATCGTCTACGTTGCCGACCGGATCGATGCCATCGCTGCCGGAAAGCGCGGTGCGAACACCCTCGAGGCGTACGACTTCAAGGACCACCGCATTCGCACGATCGGGCAGCTCGCGTTCGTCGTCGGCCCGTTCGCGTCGAGCCGTTTCCTCACCGTCTCGCGCGACGGCCGGTGGGCGCTCGCCAGCCACATCGATCGCTGGGAGCGTGACATCCTCGTCCTCGACGGGTTCCGGTGACGCCTGCCGTCCCACGGCCGCGAGCGCTTCGTGCATGCGCACGCGATCATGGGCGAGGAACGTCAGGCGCGATTGACGGAGCGCGAGGACATCGTTCTCGTCGAGGTCCGGCTTCATGACGCCGCGCGCCGTGTGCCGCAGTCCCAGCGCATGCCCGATTTCGTGTGCGACGGCGACACCAATGATGTGACCGCGTTGGAGCGTGGAGATCGACGGGTTCGATCGGCCGATCGGTCCGAGCCGCAGGCGTCGAAGCCTCTCGTCGATGGCCGGGATGTAAACGAACACGATTGGCAGCTGTCTGTGCGCGTCCGAGACGACACCACCACAGGCCTCGTCTCGTCCCGGTTGCGTGGCGGCCGTCAGGCGAACGTCGATCGACAGGGTGCCGTCGGCCGGCGGCTGACATCCCGCACCGGGGCCACAGTCGTGCCACTCGATCGCAATCGAGGCCGATTCGAGCAGCGAGCTGGCCACCTGTCGTGCCAGCTCGAGATCTGCCTGTGGGACCGGCGTATGCCGAATGACATCCGCGCGCAGGACAATGGCGAGAAGCAGGGCTGCCACGCGGGCAACCGTGGCCTCCTGGCGGGGTTCGAACCAGATCTTTACCGTGCTTTACGGGGCCTCGAGTCGGACGTCGATATGCGTCGACGCGTCCATTCGTGCCAACTCTCGAGAAGAACGGTGGCTTCCACGACGGCTCAGCCATTCTGAGCGCGTACGAGCGACCGCTGCGACAATCGAGCTGGCCTCATGTTTGATATGGATCCGCTCCACCGGCAGGCGATTGTTCAAGGAGTGCTCGGCACTCTGTTCTTTGGCGTCCTCATCTTCTGGCCGGCCGGCACGTTCGGCTACTGGCAAGGCTGGCTGTTCCTTTCAGTCTTTGCCGCGTCGACCGTCGGCTTCACCGTCTATCTGGCGATCTACGACAGACCGCTGCTCGAGCGTCGGATGAAGGCCGGGCCGCAACATGAGCAAGAGTGGTCCCAGAAAATCATCGTGTCGCTGGTCTTCGTCACGTTTTTTGCGTCGATCGTCCTGCCCGCGCTCGATTACCGATACGCGTGGTCGCCGGTTGCGCCGTGGGTGTCGATTGTCGGCGCCGTGGTGATTCTGCTGTCCTTCCTGTTCATCTTCTGGGTGACCCGGGTCAACAGCTTCGCAGCGTCCAACATCCGCGTGGAGAAGGATCAGAGAGTGATCGACACCGGTCCGTACGCGCACGTGCGTCATCCGATGTACGCCGGCGCCGTTTGGCTCTTCGTCGGAGTACCGCTCGCGCTCGGTTCGTGGTGGTCGCTCGGCCTCATCGTGCCGTTGATACCGGTGCTCGCGTGGCGGCTTCTCGACGAGGAGAAAATCCTGCAAAGAGATTTACCCGGGTATACGGATTACATGCGCAGGGTACGCTTCCGCCTGGTGCCGTTCGTCTGGTAGAGGCGCACGCTCGCGTTCGAGGTCGATGTCGGGATCGATCTTGTGCGTGACGCGTCGGTGCGCTGGTCGCGCTCGAAGCCGATGTCGTGCGTGGCGGCTCCGGCCCGCAGCGTGATGTGTCGTCCTGTACGAGCTGATGCGAGAATATCAAGTGCTGAGCGAGCGCGGACGATGACTTACCGCGCCTTCATCGTCGCTGCGCCAAAGCTCACGATCGCCGAGCCGGAGAGAAATCCGCCGGCGAGTACGTACATCGGCGCCTGTGCCCGTTCGCCGAACCGGCGTTCTGCGATCGTCCGCGCGGAGAGCGCGGCGAGTGCCGTCCAGCCTGCGGCCGGGTTGTAGATGAGCAGTCCGGTCGCGAACAGGACGCCCATTTGCCGCGCGTGGCCTCCGGCGGCCTGGAGCAGCGCGCCGGGCACGGCCCAGACGATCAATCGCACGAGCACACTGCGGCTTGCACCGGCGGCAATCGTCGCGGCATAGACGCGATCGGCGGGCGGCAGCTGGTTCGCCGCGATGTAGCGATCGGCCACGAGCGAGACGAACGCGACCGCAACGAGAAATCCGAGCACCGCGGCGATCAGCTGCTGGCGGCGGCCATCGCGTTCCGCGACGGGATCGATCCCTCGCCCTCGCACGATCCACCCGGTCTTCAGGTCGAAACCGAGATCCGCGAACGCCGGGCCCCCGGACGCCGCGAAGCCGACGAGCAGCGCCAGCGGGACCGCCGGGAACCGTGCAATCGTGCCGATCACGAGAAAGATCAACGCGGTGGCGAATGCGGGAAACCACCCCGCGTGCATCGCCGAGATGCCGACGATCAGCTCCGACACCAGCGCAGCCGCCGCGGCGAACAGGACGAAGACAACGAGGGGAGCCGCCGGCATCATCGCGTGCAGACCGGCGAGCGCCGCCATCATACTCGCCGCACCGATGTGCAGCGCGAGCGCAGCGGCGATCCGCGATGGAAAGCCAGCCAGGGTTTCCGCGCGCGAGCGGCCCGGCCGAACGCCAATCGCTCCCGCAATCTGCCACAACGCGACGAGCCCCGCGCCGATCATGATCCCGTGCGGGATGTAGAGGCGATCGATCTCGATTCCCCACAACGGGTGCGCGTAGGCGCGCACCAGCAGCCCTATCGCGAACATCGCCAGCGCGACCGCATTGCCGATCCAGCAGATCCCGACGACGTCCATCGGCACACCGAGTGCCTGGCCGATGCCGCCGGCGCCAGCGCCGATGCTGAGGAGCCGGGCACGGCGGCCACCTTCATCGCCGGCGATCAGACATTCCGCGGTTGCAACGCCCGCCGGCCACGAACCCGCGGCGGGATAGATCGGCGAATCGAACAGCCAGTACAGCGTCACGGCGCCGATCAGCATTCCGAGCGCGGACCCGATCAGCATCGGCTGCACCAGGCTGCGGCCGCCGACGAGCCACGCGACGCCGATTGGCAGGAAGACCGCGTTCGCACCGCCGAACGTGGCCGACGAGATCACCGTCTGCAGCAGGTTCTGTCGCGCGACACTCCGGAACGCGCCGAACCCCGCAATCGGCGCACGTGCGACCCCCATCGCCAGGATCGCGCCGATGATCGACGTGTTCGGCGTCACGCCCACGCGCGTCAGCAACTCGAGCCCGATGACGATGCCGAGCAGCGCCAGCGCGATCGCGGCGGCGAACACGGGCGGCTCGAAGACGCTGGGATGTTTCACGCGTCAGGGCACGAGCTGCCCCACGGCAGCGGCAACCAGCCGCCGTGCCAGCAGGACCGGGCGTCGCGAGACATCCGCCACGGTCCGGCGCATCGCTTCGGTGTAACCCATGCAGTGCATGACGATCACGTCGGTGCCGGCGAGGTCCGCCGCCGCCTGCTCCAGTCGGCGGGGCGTGTACGGCGACGCGTACGATGTTTTCAGGGTCTGCCCGTCACCGGGCCGGAAATGGAACTCGTCGATCTGCTCTTCGAGCGGCACCATCACGCCGATCGAGCGCGCATGACGCGCGATTGCAGCGACCGAGTCGTCGACGATCGACTGCGCGTCGAGAAACAGGCCGCTCACGCGGAACGGCGGAAAGTGTCCTGTGCACAGGAGCACCGTGCAGAGGAAGTCGCCGGTCGCGAGCCGGTCGAAGATCGCCTGGAGCCGCGCGTGCACGAGGTCTTTTCGGACGACGACCTCGGTTCCATCGGCGAGCCGCGTGACCAGGCGATGATCGCCGTCGCGCGGGGTCATGGCGGCAATCTCGTGGCGCGCGAGACCATCGAGAGCGCCGCGCTCTTCGACCCCGATGCGGTCGCCGAACCACGTCTGGATTTCCGGTACGAGATCGGATCGCGGCGTCTGGCCGATCGTCACCAGAAGCGCACGCGGGTTCATACGGCCGCGCTAGTGTAGCATCTGTGACGTGCGTCCGATCCCTGAAGACGACCTCGAGCCGCTGGCGATCGGGGCGTGGATTCTCGGCGCCGGCGGCGGCGGGAGCCCGTATCACGGCTACCTGAACGTCCGGCAGTTGTACCGGGCCGGACACCGCGTGCAGCTGATGGATCCGGCTTCCCTTGACGATGACGATCTGGTGGCCGTCGTCTCGAACATGGGCGCGCCGCTCGTCGGCCAGGAGCGGCTCAGCGATCCGGCCGTCGCCGCGCGGCCGGTTCGCATGATGCAGGAGTATCTCGGCCGGCCGTTCCGCGCCGTGATGTCGCTCGAGATCGGCGGCGGCAACGCGATTCAGCCGCTGCTTGTCGCGGCGGTGGTCGATCTGCCCGTCGTCGACGCCGACTGCATGGGCCGCGCGTTTCCCGAAGCGCAGATGACGAGCTTCGCGATCGGCGAGCTGCCGATGTTCCCACTGACGCTCGCGGACGTTCGCGACAACGAAGTCATCGTCGCGCGCGCCGCGAGCTGGCCCTGGATGGAGCGGATCAGCCGGCGCGTCTGCGTGGCGGTCGGATCGATTGCCGCAACGTGCAAGGCGCCGCGCACCGGTCGCGAGGTGAAGGCCTGGGGAATTCTTCATTCCGTGACCCGGGCCGTTGGCATCGGACGCGCGGTCCTGACCGCACGCGTCCGGCGCGAGGATCCGATTGGGGCCGTCGTGGCGCACACCGGCGGGAAGCGACTCTTCGCCGGCAAAATCGTCGACGTCGATCGTCGCACGACCGAGGGATTTCTGCGCGGCCGCGCGCGCATCGCGGGTATCGACGAGGATCGCGGACGTGACCTCGTGCTCGAGTTCCAGAACGAGTTCGCCGTCGGATGGCTCGACGGCCGCGCCGCCGTCATGACGCCCGAGATCATCTGCGTCATGGACACGGTGGCCGGCGAGGCCATCGGAACCGAGACGCTGCGCTACGGTCAGCGCGTGACGGTGGTCGCGCTGCCGTGCGCGCCGATCTTGACGACACCGAAGGGCCTCTCGCTCGTGGGCCCGCGCGCGTTCGGATACGACCTCGACTTCAGCTCTGTGTTCGCACGGACGGCGGCGTGATGCGCCGGATCGGGATCGACGTCGGCGGCACCAACACCGACGCCGTCCTGATCGAGGACTCGCGCGTGACCGCGGCGGTCAAGGTGCCGACGACCGCCGACGTGTCGGGCGGCATCGTCCGCGCGCTGGCGGAGCTCGTGATATCGGTCGGCAGCCCCGGCTCGATCGACGCGGTCATGATCGGCACCACGCATTTCACCAATGCCGTCGTCGAGCGCCGGGACCTCGCGCCGGTCGCGGCGGTCAGAATCGGACTGCCGGCCAGCGCGTCGCTGCCGCCGTTCTGCGACTGGCCCGATGATCTCGCCGCGCTCGCGCGCGGCGCGGTCTACATGCTCGAAGGCGGCCACGAATACGATGGCCGTCCGATCGTCGCGTTCGATCGCACCGGCATGCGCCGGGCCGCGGCCGACATCCGCGCGCGCGGTCTGCGCACAATCGCAGTCACCGCCGTCTTCTCGCCGCTGACCGATGAGTGCGAGCGTGCGGCAGCCGACATTCTCCGCGAGGTCTGGCCCGACGCCGACGTGACGCGGTCGCACGATCTCGGCCGTATCGGCCTGCTCGAGCGCGAGAACGCGACGCTGCTGAACGCGTCGCTCATCGATCTCGCGCGGCGGACGACGCGCGCGTTCACGGCGGCGCTCGCCGCGAGCGGCATCCAGGCACCGCTCTACCTGACGCAGAACGACGGCACCGTCATGCGGGCGGACGTTGCCGAGGCGTTTCCGGTGTTCAGCTTTGCGTCTGGACCGACCAACAGCATGCGCGGTGCGGCGTTTCTTTCGGGCCTGCGCGACGCGATGGTCGTCGACGTCGGCGGCACCACCGCCGACATCGGCCGGTTGGTGCGCGGCTTTCCAGCCGAGGCGAACGCGTCGGTCCGCGTCGGCGGCGTGCGGACGCTTTTCCGGATGCCCGACCTGCTGTCGATCGGTCTCGGCGGCGGGTCGATCGTCGATGCGGCTGCGGGCACAATCGGACCAAAAAGCGTCGGCCATCGCATCGCTGAAGAGGCGCTCGTGTTCGGTGGAAACCGGCTCACCGCCACGGACGTCGCCGTCGCGGCGGGATCCGCCGACATCGGAGATCGCGGCCGCGTCGCAACGCTCGACGCGGCGCTCGTCGCCGCCTGCCGCGCGCGCATCCACTCGATGCTCGAGACGAACATCGATCGGATGAAGATCGACGCGGCGCCGGTGCCGCTCGTTCCCGTCGGCGGCGCGGCGTTTCTCGTGCCCGACGCGCTGCCTGGGATTTCCGAGGTGGTCGTCGTGCCGCACCGCGCGGTGGCCAACGCCATCGGCGCCGCCATTGCGCAAGTGAGCGGGGACGTCGATCAGATCTTCAGCGGCTGCGGCCGCGAGGCGGCAATCGAGCGCGCGACGGCGCTCGCGCGCGAACGCGCGGTCGGCGCCGGTGCGGATCCGGCGGCGCTGACGATCATCGACGTGGACGATCTGCCGTTGGCGTACCTGCCGGGCGATGCGCGCCGCGTCCGCGTGCGCGTCGTCGGCGACACGCGGCCGACAGCGAGTCAACGACCGGCGCAGCCCCCTCGCGAATCGTCGGAGTGAGCGTGCGCTGCTATGGCCCGAGGCGTGTTGCCGGCGCGAGCGTCATCGATTCATCACCGGTGCGCTCCGCAACCGTTGAAGACAGAGCCGAGGGACGCTTTCAAAACCGTGTGGGGCCGTCCTTTCAGGGCGGCCAGTGCGGGCTGAAAGCCCGCACCTGCAGGTTTTGAAACCGTCTCTAGCGTCTTGGCGCTTGCGGATGGCTGCGATCCAGCGACGCGAACCGGTTTGTCCCATCATGGCGTTCGCGTCGGGACGTGTCTCAGTTGCATCAACTAGCGACGCCGCAGCCTGCTGGGAATCGAAACCCTGGCTTGCCGTCTGTTTTTTGCCGGACTACTTCACAAGTCTAAAAGCGGCAGGTTGCAGTTAGCGGGCCAGACAGCAGATGACGCCGACTCGTGCCGCGGCTGAAGCAATGTGAGGCCGTCGTGGGACCCGCGACTCTGGTCAACGCCGCTCCACCCATGTCCGCGTTTTCTCCTCGAGATACGAAAAAAACGGATTCGACGACACCCGCATCAGGACGTCCATGGGCGCGACGAGCACAGCCCGCTCACCGCGCGGGCTGAGGAGCCCGAGGCGGACGATCGGGCCGAGACTCTCGTCGGGCGACCGGCCGTAGACCGGATCGTTCGGCGGAAACGGCAGCGCGATGTGCGAGAGCGAAAAGGTGTCGGACGGCCACGCGAGGTCGGTCTCCGTCTCGGTGACGTCGGGAGATCCAGGATCGCCGGAGCGGGCGACGACCGTGAGCGACGCGTGGTCGAGATTCGTCATGACCGTGAGACGGAAGTTGCGCTCACTGCGCTGCATCAGCCGGTTAAGCAGCTCGCGGTCCGACGGGCGCATGAATGCATCGAGGCGGGCCAGGCGGTTGATGTCGAAGACCACGAGCTCGCTGCCGTTGCGCGGCAGCCTGGCGTAGAAGCGCGTCACGACCGCATACGCGTCGACCGTCGCATCCACCAGCGACTGAAAGGTGAGCGCCGGCGGCATCCTGGCGATGCGGCCATCTGCTGCGAGCCGGTCGATCTGCCGCTGCAGCGTGCGCGTGAACACGGCCGTCTGCACCGCGGCATGCGTCGGGAAGGAGTTGAACTTGAACGGGTTGTACTCGGGGAGGACATCGAGCCATTTCGTCTTTTCGAAATACGGCACGACGCCCAGCGCGCCGACCAGGCGCGCCATACCCGCCAGCGGCGAGACGCCGATCATCGGCGAAATCAACACCAGCCGATCGGCGCGAGGCAGCACCGGATCTTCGATCGCGTCGAGCGCGTACTTCACCGCCAGCGCGCCGCCGTTCGAGTAGCCGACGATCGTCAATGGCACCTCGGGGCCGACACGCGCGCGGAGGTGCCGGATTCCGAGATGCACGACCGCGTCCCAGTCCTGCCACGACGCATCGGTCAGTCCGCCCGGCACGGCACCGTGACCCGGCATCCGCGGCGCAAGCACGTGACAGCCATCGGCATGCAGCCGCTCCGCGATGGCGCGCATGCTGTACGGCGAATCCGTCAGACCGTGAACGAGCAGCGCCGCACACACCGGCGCCGCGGCGGCCATCTCGAAGGTGCGGTTCCAGTCGCGCCCCAACCGTGATGGACTGGCCAGACCCTGCCGATCGTAGCGATTCGCGTAGAGGCGCTCTTCAGGGGTGAGTTGGTTCTCGATCCGGGTGCGCACTTCGTCGAAGACTCTTTGTTCGCGGGCCAGATAGTCGTCGAGCGTGAACGTCGGTCCGACGTCCGACGCGTGCACTTCTCCCGACGGCACGAGCTGATGCCAGGGCTTCAGGTCAGGAATGCGCGATCGAGCGTTGACGGCTGCGCCGATGACGATGGCCAGGGCGACGATGGCGACCAGGACGACGAGTCGGAAGAGCCATTTGGAAACGAATCGCATGGCAGGGCTTTCACAGGTAAATGTACAACCCTACGCGGCGTAACACAGCAGCCCGAACGGTGACGCTGTCGTCATACCCGAGGGAGATGATCGTGTATGGCTGGTGTGTCGCGATGCAGGAACTCGAGCAGCTCAGCGAGCGGTTGCGTTCATATGATGCGTCCCATCATTTTCGAGACATGCGCAGACGGTCGCGTTCGTCATTGAGCTGCACGCAATTAGTGACGTCCTCTCGGCACATCCAGTCACCGCAGTATGTCGTGTCGCTTCGACGGCTTTCGAGTCGCTTCACGTGATTCCACCGTGTGTGAGCAAGCGAGACGAGGATTCTTGTCCAACCGAATCGCGGGGTGTAGCATGCTGCAGGATTCAGCGGTCACGTTCGAAATCTCGGGTAGAAGTTCGAATCTCGAGAACGTGTCTCTTGCCTGATCGACTTGCCGACGTGAACTTCGTGCGATCGGCAGCGCTTCACCGCGCATACCACCGGACGGCGGAGGCGAAGCACCTCGAGTCACGCAGGCACTTCAATCTGGAGCCACGCCGAATCCGATTCCGCACTCGCCATGTCGAATTGCGGAAGCGCGCAAGAAGGGACACGACTGCGGGTTCTCGACAATCCCCCAGTTGATTCTCAGGAGGGAGATCATCATGGCACAAGCTGGAACCATCACCGCCACCGACGCCAACGTAATGGGCAGCCTGACGCAGAAGCTCACGCAATTGATGACGGCGCCGGACAACACCGGCAGCGGAGCGACGCCGTTAGGTGGAAAATCGTTCATAGCGTTTAGCTCACCAGGCGTCGCGATCGCGCAGGGCGATTTGATATTCGGCGACATGACCACCAAACCGCAAATCAATGCGAACAGCGCATTTTCCCAGGTGGTCAACAACATTCCGAACTCCGCCGGTTTCTGGGGACTCACCGGGAAGAAGGTTTGGGACATCTATCAGGAGGCCATCACCAACGTGCAGCTGCCGATTGTCGCGTTGACGCCGGCGCAGGAATCGCAGCTGAAGAAAGCGCAGGACTTTCTCGTCCAGAGCGTCACCAAGACGGACCCATTTACTGGTGCCCAGAAGACGGTCGTTCAGGATAGCGTCCCGTATGCGTCGTACAAACAATATCAAACGGCTTATATCGCCGCGTTGAATACCTACAACGCGATGCTGATTCAAGCCAACGCGCCCGGTGCGAGCCCGGAAGTGGTTCAGACATTCGCCCGCAACGGAGCGGCGCAGAAGCAGCTCGTGATTTCGGCGTACGGCGACTGGACCGCTGACGGGTACAAGGACTATGTCGAAGAAGCGATTGGTATCATCAGCAACCTGGCGGGGCAGGGTCCGCAGGCCCTTTACCAATCGATGAAGGCAAACTTCACGGCGGACCGGCTGACGGATACGCTAGGCCAGCAGTTCTATCCGACCTACGTCTATCCGTCTGACCCGATGAACCCGGCTTTGGCCAGTTCCTGGCTGAAGTATTACTTCAACCTGATCGACATCTCGACCTTCCAGAGCGATTCCTCGACCAATTCGGGAGGCGGTGCAAGCGCGAGTTGGGGACTCTGGCACGGGAGCGCGTCGGTCCAGTACGGCAGCGGCCAAAGCAACTACTCGTGTGACACGACGGGCCTCGACGTTTCTGCCGAACTCCTGCAAATCCCACTGACGCGCGCATGGATTCGGCCTGAGGTGTTCTGGAGCCGCGGATGGAACTGGTCGCCGCAATCCGGGTTTGGACCGGTCTCCGACGGCAACACTCCCCCGGGCGGTCTGATGCCCTTGTATCCGACGGCGGTTATTCTGGCGAAGAACCTCGCCGTCAAGTTGGATATGAGCAATCAGAAGAATTCATCGGCGTGGTCGTCGATCAGCACGCAGGCGTCGTTTGGCTGGGGCCCGTTCTCGATTTCAGGCAACTACAGCCATTCCCAATCGTCGTCGCAAAAGAGCTATACGCAATCGTCGAGCGGTATCTCGGTGCCGGGGCCGCAGATCATCGCGTTCATCTGCGAGACGATTCCGAAATCGCCCAACCCAGACCCATCGCTCAACTGGCCGAAGTAACGCGCTAGCGCACAGGCGTCGCGTGGCGTTCCGCCCGTACGTTCGACTCCGTGCGGGCGGAACGCCTGTGTGATGGTACGTTCCGTCTCTCCTGAATTCTCGAGATGTCTTTGATCATTTTCAGTGGCGCGATTCCGGTGGCCCCGGAAGATCTGAATTTCGCCAGCGCAGCCACTCGCGACCAGCTGAATGCGTTGTCCGGGTTTTCGCAAATGGTCAACGCGATTCCAAGTCCGCCGTACGACTATTGGGCGCCGTCGGGGATGATGAGTTGGGATATCTACAGGTTGGTGTTGACGCAGTCGATGTTCGCCCAGACCACCGCGGCTGTGGCTGCCGCAGCTTTGTCGGCGAGAGCGACGATGATCGATCTCCCTGCTCCCGAGGCGAGCGCGCAGATCAGCGAAGCGGGCGTGGCGGCGGCAATCAGCCCCGCCGAAATCTGGACGGGCCTCGAAAATGCCGGGTTCGGTTTCGTCGGCCCGCAACCGGAGCCCTTCTCGGACGCCCCAACGACGACGCCGATCGCGCGTTCCGGGGACAACCGCACGCGGCCCTTCCCGGCCGACGAAGATTTGGTGGAGGCTCCCGCTGCACCGGCGGCGACTGGACTGCAGGGCCTATTCGGCCAACTGCGGGCGCAGCTGGATACGGATCAGATGACTGATTTGAACGGCGCGGGATTCTACGCGACGCGGTTTTACCCCGCCGATTTCTATACTCCGGCGAACGACTTTCGTTGGCGGGCTTTTCAAGTGCAGCCCGGGGACAATAACCCGTGGGCGCCGTTGGCGCAGGGTGGCGCCGTCAGCGGTGAGATGGTGCTGGTGCCGTTGCAGCGGCCCTGGTGGAGCACCTGGGTTTTCTCGAGCCGAGGATGGAAGTTTCAGCCTTCCAGCGGACTTGGCGTGGTGTGCGACGGCAAAGCGCCGCCGAGCGGCCTGATGCCTGCCTACGCCACGTCTGTTGCGGTCGCACGCAATATTCAGCCCCTTCGCCCCGCTGCGTCTGCTACGCCCGCCGCGAATCTGTTGGTGGTTCCAGGGAGTGCCACCACTCCCACCAGCGGCACAACGACCGGAACGTCGATGATGATCATCGGCTTCGTTTGCACGCCACTGCCGCTGTCGCCAAATCCGGATCCGTCCTTGAATTGGGGGTCTTGAGCTTCGTTCAGCGGCCGCCTGCGCGATTCATCGACGCTCGATAGGTCGTCGTCCTGTCCGGCGCGACGGTGACTTCGGCGATCAGCGGGTCGTAGTCGGGCGCGATGAACTCGACGACGTGAAAGCCGGCGGCCGTTTCGAGATGCTGGAAGTAGCCTTTGAACTGATCGACCGTGCCGACGAGAATGCCGTCGAGGTACACGAACGCGCGGCGCGGCTCGACGTCGAGTTGCAGGCCGCCCGTCGGCCGCATGCCCGGCGGCGGAGGCATCGGCGGCGGCAGCACGGCGACGTCTTCGTCGATCACGTCAGGCGCCAGCCACCAGTAGGGATCGAGCGCAAACAGCCCGATGACTGGTGATCGAAACACATATACCCGGTGCGCGTAGTGGCCCGGTAACCCCGAACCCATCGTGATCCGACCACGTGGCTTTCGAGCGGGCGCCGGGGGCTGACGCGGTGCGGGTGCGGGGCGCGTCACACGCGGTTGCGTCGACGGCGTCACCGAAATGCGCGTTCCGATCGACCCACCCTGGGCGTGGAGCTGACGCGG
>DATFXR010000128.1:0-2938 GCA_035315685.1 Vicinamibacterales bacterium
GTCGCCGCCGAGAAGCTGCTCACCTACGCGCTCGGCCGCGGCGTCGAATACCAGGACATGCCGCTGGTGCGTGCCATCGCCCGCGACGCGGACCGAAACGGCGGCCGCTTCTCCGCCATCGTGCTCGGCGTCGTCAGCAGCAAGCCGTTTCAGATGAACATGAAGATACGCGAGACAGCCACGCCGACGGCTGCCGACGGAGCAGCCGCGGACGGCCGCAAGGGAGCCCGCTAGCCATGTATATCGTGAAGAAGCACATTCCGCGGCGAACGTTCCTGAAGAGTGCGGGCTGCACGCTGGCGCTGCCACTGCTCGATGCGATGCTGCCGGCGCGATCCGCGCTGGCCGCGACCGTCGCGGCGGCGAAGCCGCGGTTCGTCGGGATCTTCTTCCCGCACGGGATGGCGCCGGGCTACTGGGAGCCTGGCGCGCCGGGCGCGCTGCCCGAGAAGCTTCCGTACATCCTCGAGGGGCTGCGGAAGGTGAAGGATCAGACGGTCGTGCTCAGCGGCTTGTGGTCGAAGTCGGCGGAGCCGCCCGAAGGTACGACCGGCTCGGATCACTGGGTCGCCGCCGCCTACCTCACCGGCATCAAGCCGCGCAAGACCGCGGGCAGCGACGCGACCGTCGGCAGCGCGACGATCGATCAGGCGATCGCAAAGAAGATCGGCCAGGAGACGCTGCTGCCCTCGCTGCAACTCGCCGTCGAGGACCCGAATTCGAGCTCGAGCAACTGCGGCGAGGGCTACAGCTGCTCGTACACAAACTCGATCTCGTGGATCGATCTGCCGACGCCAGCGAACGAGCCGCTGCCGCGCACGAGCCCGCTGCCGATGGAACTGAACCCGCAGGCCGTCTTCGAGCGGCTGTTCGGCAGCGGGACGACGCCGGAGATGCGCGCGGCGCGCCTGCGCGAGAACCGCAGCATCCTCGACTCGATCCGCGCCGAGCTGGCGCGGCTGAACCGCGATCTCGGCGCCGCCGACCGTCGCACCATCGATCAGTACACGCAGGAGATTCGCGAGATCGAGCGACGGATTCAACTCGCGGCGAGCGTCACCGCAGAAATTCCGGAAATCGATCTGCCGCCCGGCATCCCCGAATCGTTCGACGAGCACATCAAGCTGCATTTCGACATGACCGCGCTCGCCTTCCGTGCCGACATCACCCGCGTCGCGACTCTGCTGGGCGCCCGCGATCTGACGGCGCGCAGCTACGTCTTCCCGAAGAACGAGCTCTTCCCGAACGGCGGCACGAGCCCGAGCTTCCACGGCGCGTCGCACCATCAGGAGGATCCGGTGCAGATCCGCCGCTACTCCGACATCAACCGGTACCACGTCTCGACGCTCGCCTACTTCGCCGAGAAACTGAAGTCGATTCCCGACGGCGACGGCACGCTGCTCGATTCGTCGCTGATCCTCTACGGCACGAACATGGGGAACTCGAATCAGCACCAGCATTACGACGTGCCGCACATCCTGGTCGGCGGCGCGAATGGCCAGCTGAAAGGGAACCGGCACCTGGCATACGAACGAAAGAGCGTGACGACTGGCAACCTCCTGCTGAGCGTGCTCGAGCTGTACGGGATCCATCAGGACGTGCAGGGCGACAGCACCGGCCGGCTCGCGAATCTCGTGTAGCTCATATGCGCGCACACTATCTCCACGCCATTCTCGCCGCGGCACTCGTCGCGCTTGCCGCGCGGCCCGCTGTCGCCGCCGGCAAGAGCGACGTCGCCGACGCGATGATGAAAGGCGAAAAGGCGGCGCTGCGCATGCTCGTGCAGCGCAAGGCGGATGTCAACGCGCCGCAGGTGGACGGCGCGACCGCGCTGCACTGGGCGGTCTACCAGGACGACGTCGAATCCGCGGATCTGCTGATCACTGCCGGCGCGAAAGTCGACGCGAAGAATCGCGAGGGCGTCACGCCGCTGGCGATGGCGTCGCTGTTCGGCAGCGCCAGGATGGTGGACAAGCTGCTCGCCGCCGGCGCCGACGCCAAGCAGAAGGGTGCGGCCGGCGAGACGATGGTGATGCTCGCGGCGCGTAACGGCAACCCGGACGTGATCAAACGGCTCGTTGGCGCCGGCGCCGACGTCAACGCCGCCGAACCGCTGCGCGGCACGACGGCGCTGATGTGGGCGGCCGAGCAGCGCCACGCGGCGGCAGTGAAAATGCTGCTCGAGCTGGGCGCCGATCACCATGCGAAGTCGGGTCCCGCCGGCCTGCCGCGCAACTACATGGCGCCGCGCGTCAACGTCGCGGCGGTGAAGGATGCGCAGCGCCGCTACGCGGAGGCGGTCGCCGCGGGTCGCACCTACGAAGAGCAGCTCGAGTACGAAGCGTCGCACGGAGCAAAGATCTCGCTGGGCTTCCGCGGCCTCCTGAACAGCCGGCGGCCGGAGCTGAATGGCGGCGCACCGGCGCCTGGTTCCACGGCGTCCGGCGCTGGATCGTCCACTCCTCCGGCGGCTCCCGCACCTGCCGCAGCTCCCGCGGCAGCGCCTCGCGCGGCGCCGGAGCCGACCAGCGACGACGACGCGGACGTGATCGTCGCGGGGCTGGTCGGCACGGGCGGCGGCGGGCTGACGCCGCTCACCTTCGCGGCGCGCGAAGGCGATGTCGAGTCGACCAAGTATCTGCTCGACGCCGGCGCCGACATCGACCAGACGACCGAGTACGGCTGGTCGCCGCTGCTGACCGCGACCAACAACCGTCACTACAAGCTGGGCGCGTTCCTGATGGAGCGCGGCGCGAACGTCAACGTCGCCAACAAGGGCAGCTGGACGCCAATCTATCTCGCGACGGACAACCGCAACATCGAGGGTGGCGACTATCCGGTGCCGAAGCCGGACATGGATCACCTCGAGTACATCCGGATGCTGCTCGACCACGGCGCCGATCCGAACGCGCGCGCGAAGGACAACACGCTGACGCGG
>DATFXR010000129.1:0-8005 GCA_035315685.1 Vicinamibacterales bacterium
TGTGGTCGACGATCGTGAAGCCGGAGGTCGTCAGCTGCGGACGGACGGCGACGATGCGGCCGGCTGGTATCGTCGAACGGATCGTCCGGCCATGGAGGAGACCGGGGAAGGTGAGATCGTCGATGTAGCGCGCGGTGCCGGTCACCTTGTCGACGCCCTCCTTGCGCAGGACGTTGCGACCAACCGATCGGGCAGGGCGCCGCATGGCAGCGATTATAGGTGGAGATCCACAATTAGGAATTTGGAATTGAGAATCAAGAATTCGCACATCTGGTCGAAAGTTCCGGGCGGGCCGCAGCGCGCGGCTACGCGCTCTTCTGCAGTCCGCTCTTCTTCAGCCGCCGCGCGATCATCCCGACGACGGCAGCCTCCTCGCCGCTCAACGCCCCGCGCGTTCGTGACAGGTTGAGCGCACGCGCCTTCAGCGTGTGAATCGTGGCGCCGTCCATGTAGGCGTCGAGAATCGCCGGGTGGATGTAACACTTGCGGCACACTGCCCTGGTGTTTCCGAGCTTCTTCGCGACCGACTCGATCGCCTTCACGATGTTCCGTTTCGCTTCGGCGCCGGACTTGAAGGCGGCAACGTCGGCCAACGCCTTCGCGGCGAGGACCGTGCCCGCCCAGGTGCGGAAGTCCTTCGCCGTGAAATCCTCGCCGCTGATCTCGCGCAGGTAGGCGTTCACGTCGGCTGAGTCGACGCTCTGCCGCGCGCCCCGGTTGTCTACGTACTGAAACAGCTCGTAGCCAGGGAGATCGCGGCACGCTTTCACCACCCTCGCGAGCCGCTTGTCCTGCAGATCGATCGCGTGCTCGATGCCGCTCTTGCCGCGGAAGGAGAAGCGGACGGTGCCGCCGGAGACTGTCGCGTGCTGATCCCGCAGCGTGGTCAGACCGAATGACCCGTTGTCTTTCGCGTACTCCTCGTTGCCGACGCGGATCAGCGTCTTCTCGAGCAGCTGGACGACGGCGGCGAGCACTTTCTCGCGGCAGAGCCCCGGCTTCCGCACGTCCGCGCCGGTGCGATGGCGGATCTTCGGCAGCGTGCGCGCGAAGGCAATCAGTCGCGCGTACTTCACTTCGTCGCGCACTTCGCGCCAGCGGGCGTGATAGCGGTACTGCTTCCGTCCGCGCGCGTCGCGACCGGTGGCCTGCAGATGCCCGCTTGGATGGGGACAAATCCAGACCTCCTTCCAGGCCGGCGGAATGACGAGCGACTTGATCCGATGGAGCTCCGCCGCACCGCTGATCGCGCGGCCGTTGGCCGTGACGTAGCGAACCCGCGTTTTCGACCCGACGCGGCGAATGCCGGGCGTGCGGCGGTCGTCGACGTAGCGCAGGCCGGCAAGCCGCGCGCTCTCGGGCGGCGCCACTGTCGCTGTGGTCCGCGCGAGCGTGCGGGCGCGCGCGTTCGCCCTCGCCTTCCTCGCGAGGTCGCGGTGGAGCGCCCGCCACGCCGTCGGCAGTCTGCGCACGTTGTCTTGACCTGCAAATTACCAGCCGACCATCGCGTCCTCAAAAAGTGAGGCGAGCTCAACCGGACCCGCAGGGCGCGGCGACAGTTTCGTGACGCGGTGTTGCGGAATCGTCCCGTCGACGAGCGTCGGAATGTCCGCGGTCGAGTAGCCGATCGCCTGCAGACCGTTCGGTGTGTTCAAGCGCTGCATGTACCACGTGATGCGATCCGCAAGCACGCGGCCGGCATCGCCGGCCTGCACCCGCGAGACGTCGGCGCCGAGCGCGTCGGCCGCTTCGAGGTGCCGCTGCGGGTTCGACGCCGCGGTGAAACGGAAGACCGCCGGCGCGTTCAGAATCACCGAGAAGCCGTGCGGCACCAGTGGGTGATCGATCGCGTAGCCTGGTGTGCGATAGCTCCTCACGTGTCCAGACACCGGGTACGACATGCCGTGCGGCAGATGCACGCCCGCGTTCCCGAATCCGACACCGGCGTACGACGCGGCGAGCAGCATCTGCGCACGCGCTTCGTCGTCGTCGGGATCGTCGACCGCGCGCACCAGGTATTTCGTCACCATGCGCAGCGCCTGCAGCGACCAGATGTCGCTGATCGGATTCGATCCCTGATACGCGGGACGGAGTGCCGGGCGATCCGGCAGCGGCCGATCGGTGAACGGCATCGCCGTGTATGACTCGATCGCGTGGCTGAGGATGTCGAGGCCGGTCGATGCGGCGACAGCCGGCGGCATCGTGCGTGTGTTCTCCGGATCGAGATATCCGAGCGTCGGTTTCAACCGGCGATTCGCGATCCCGGTCTTCGCGTGCAGTGCCTGGTAGTCGAAGATGGCAACCCCGGTCGTTTCGCTGCCGGTGCCCGCGGTGGTCGGAATCGCCATCAGCGGCTTCAGCGGTGCGGGAACCGGCAGACCTTTTCCGATCGGCGGGTTGACGTAGTCGAGAAAGTCGGCAGGGGGACAGGTCGTGTAGAGGTTGACCGCTTTCGCGGTGTCTATTGTCGAGCCGCCGCCGACGGCGACGATCGCGTCGATCGAGTGCGCCTTTGCAAATGCAATTGCCTCCTGAAACGATGCGTCAGTCGGCTCGACGCGCACGCGGTCGTAGAGGACGTACGGCACGCCGCTGGTATCGAGCGAATCGACGACGCTGCCGACCGGCGGCAGCTTCGCGATCGTCGGGTCGGTCACGACGAGCACGAGCGACGCGCCGATTTCTTTCAGGTCGGCGCCCACTTCACGCGTCACGCCGATGCCGTAGCGCACGGCCGAGGCGGCCATTTCGAATGCGAAATCCTTTTTCATCAAGAGGGAGTCTAATCTAGACGTGAGCCGCGGCCGCTCGTCGCGGCGGCCGTGGGCAAGCCAGGTCGAGGGCGAACCTCCATGCACACGATGCTGCTGCTGATCGTCGCGCTGACCCTCGCTCAGAATCCCACGCCAGCGCCAACTCCCGGGAGTCACATCGCAGGGCGCGTCACCGTGGACGGCACGAACGCACCGCTCGCGGACGCTCGCGTCATGCTCTTTCCGGCGGGCCGGCCGCCGACGATGCCTTTCGGGCCTCCGCCACAGACGACCACGGACCAGGATGGCCGTTTCGTGTTCAGTGGCCTGAAACCGGGCGAGTACCGCATCGACGTTCAGCGCACAGGCTACGCGCCGCTGGAAGCAGCGCCGGCCCGTGGACGAACGATTCAGCTCGCCGACGGACAGTCGATCGACAACCTCATTCTCCAGCTGCAGAAGGGCGCCGTGATCTCCGGACGGATCGTTGGTCCATCGGGCGAACCACAATCGGACGTGCGCATGATGGCGCTGCGTCGGATCGCGGGCCCGGGCACACAGAGCCGTCTGATTCCCGCACCGATGCAGGGAATGCAGCAGACCAACGACCTCGGCGAGTTCCGGTTGTCGGGGCTGCCGCCCGGCGAGTACTACGTGTCAGCTGCGCCACACATGCAATCGCCATTCGGTGCACCTGGTGCTGCGCCGCCGCCGGCGCAGGGTACGACGCGCACCACGCCCACGACCACGTACTATCCCGGCACAACGGACGCCGCCGCGGCGCAGCCGATCGCGGTCGCGCGCGGCGCCGAGGTCGGCAACATCTCGTTCATGCTGCTGTCGCTGCCGGCGTTTCGCGTCTCCGGCGTCGTCGTCGACGAGAACGGTAATCCGGTCGCCGGCGCGATGGTGATGCTGATGGGTGATCCGCGGAACGGCGTGCTCATGGGGCCGGTCGGCAACGGGCGCAGCGGCGACGATGGGCGGTTCGCGATCGAGAACGTCGTATCCGGGACGTATCGAGCGTCGGCGTCCGTGCCGATCGTCATGGGTGGACCAGGCGGCGGAGGCTTCGTCAGTTGGGGGACGACCGGCGGCAGCGTCGGGGTTGTCGGGTCGACTGGCGGCTCTGCTGGGGGCGGCGCGGCAGCGACGTCGTCGGGCGCGGCGAGGACAGGTGGCCCGGGCGCGATCGGACAGTCGACGGAAGTCGCGGTCGCCGATAGCGATATTTCCGGCGTTCGGATCGTCACGCGCCGACCATAACCACAGAGACGCAGAGGCACCGAGAAGACATCTCACGAAGCGCGACAACTTCGGCCGCGATTACGCTGGCCCGCATCGCACGCCGCCGCTTGGCGGCGGATTCGCCCACGAAGGACGCCTGAAACACAACGCCACGAATTCGGATGCGTTGCGTTCCCGGCGTTCTTCGCGGGCGAACTGATCGGCCGGCTCCGCCGGCCGACGTGCGATGCTCGCTCCCCTCTCTGTGTCTCCGTGTCTCTGTGGTTCCCAGCCGTATTACTCCAGGCGCGATGACCGCCGCTCGGTGATCAACCGCACGCGTCGCTGCAGCGAGAAGTACGCCCACGCCCATTCGCTCATCACGACAAAGCGGTTGCGGAACCCGATCAGCCAGAAGATGTGCAGGAAGATCCAGAAGATCCACGCGAAGAAGCCGGAGATCTTCAGGCCGAAGACGTCGCCGACCGCGGACCCGCGGCCGATCGTCGCCATGATCCCGTAGTCCTTGTAGCGGAACGACTCGAGTGGCTGCCCCGCGATGGCGCGCAGGATGTTCTTGCCCGCCCGCGTGCCCTGCTGCATCGCGACCTGCGCCACCCCCGGCAGGAGCTTCCCGTCCTCCACGAACGCGCCGAGATCGCCGACGATGAAGATGTTCGGATGCTGCGGCAGCGCGAGCGTCGGTTCAGGGGTCACGCGACCGACGCGATCCAGCGGCACGCCGAGCGACGCCGCGATCGGCGACGCCGCGACACCCGCCGCCCACAACACCGTCCCTGCCTCGATCCGTTCCGATCCGCCGTCGCACCTGAACGTGACGCCCGCCTCGTCTATCGCCGTGACGATGGAAGCAGTGCGCACTTCGACGCCGAGCCGCTCCAGGGCTCTGCGTGCCGCGTCGCGGAGCCGGTCGGGAAATGTGCCGAGCACCGACGGGCCGCCCTCGACGAGAACGATCCGTGCAGACTCCGGACGAATCCGACGGAAGTCCCGCACGAGCGACTGCCGCGCGATCTCGGCGAGCGCGCCCGCGAGCTCGACGCCCGTCGGCCCGGCGCCAACGATCACGAACGTCAGCAGTCTGCGCTGCCTGTCCGGATCCGACTCGCGCTCCGCCGCCTCGAAGGCCGTCAGCATCCGGCGTCGCATCTCGAGCGCGTCGTCCAGCGTCTTCAGGCCGGGAGCGCGCGGCTCCCACTCCGGATGGCCGAAGTAGGCGTGCGCGGCGCCGGGCGCGAGCACCAGATAGTCATACGGTATGGTCTCGCCGCCATCGATGATTACGCGGCGGCGCGACACATCGACTTCGCGGACATCGGCGAGCAGGACCTCGGTGTTCTGCTGCTTCCGCAGAATCCACCGAATTGGCGACGCAATGTCGCCCGGCGACAACGACGCTGTCGCGACCTGATAGAGAAGCGGCTGAAAGAGATGATAGTTGTGACGATCGAGCAACGTGACCTGGACATCCGCACCGGCCAGCGCGCGCGCCGCATTCAGCCCGCCGAATCCGCCGCCGACGATCACGACGCGGGGTCGGGTTCGGGGCGTCGGGGTTCGGGGTTCGGGGTTCGGGGTTCGGGGTTCTGGTTCTTTGGTTCGGGGTTCTGGTTCTTTGGTTCGGGGTTCTGATTCTTCGGTTCGGGGTTCTGGTGCCTGGGTTCCAGGTTCTCGTGCCGGAGCGTTAGTCGCGTCAGATTCGCGCATGCGTTCAACAGAAGAAAAAAGCAACTCTGCGTTCTCCGCGTGCTCCGCGGTTAAACGCGATGTGCCGCCCGTGCGTCTGATGCTATCGTAGCGGGATGGCACATCAGCCTGGCAAGTTCGACGATTCGGCGCGCGAGCCGAGCCTCGGCGGGCCGGCGTCGATTGTCGAGACCGCGTGCCCGCTCGACTGTCCTGACGCCTGCAGTCTTGCGGTCACTGTACAGCACGGCAAAGTGATCACGATCAACGGATCGCACAAGAATCCGGTGACCGATGGCTATATCTGCGCGAAGGTACGGAAGTTCGGAGACCGCGTTTACGGACCCGACCGCCTGCTCTATCCCGCCGTCCGGAAGGGACGGAAAGGCACTGGACGATTCGAGCGCGTCTCGTGGGACGAGGCGCTCGAGCGCGTCGCGTCGCGGTTCGAGCTGGCGAAGGCGACCCACGGTGCGGAGTCGATTCTGCCGTACTCGTACGGCGGCTCGAACGGCCTGCTGACGCAGGACAACCTCGACGCGCAGCTCTGGCGCCGGTTCGGCACGTCGCGGCTCGCGCGGACGGTCTGCGCCGCGCCGACCGGCACCGCCAACCTGGCGCTCTACGGCAAGATGGCGTCGATCACATACCAGGACTATCCGGAGGCGAAGCTGATCATCCTCTGGGGCGTGAACCCGTCCGCTTCCGGCATCCATCTCGTCCCGTATGTGCGCGAGGCGCAGAAGCGCGGCGCAAAGCTCGTCGTGGTCGATCCACGTACGACGGCGCTGGCGCGGTCGGCCGACGTCCATCTCGCCGTTCGTCCGGGCACCGACCTCGCCGTGGCGCTGGCCATCCATCGTCATCTGTTCGCGAGCGGCGGCGCCGACGCCGACTTCCTGCGGGCGCACACCCAGGGCGCGGACCAGCTGCACCAGCGTGCCGAGCCGTGGACGTTCGAGCGCGCTGCCGAGACTGCCGGCATCGAGCGCGGATCGCTCGAGCGGGTCGCGAAGCTGTACGCCGAAACCGCGCCGGCGTTGATCCGCTGCGGCTGGGGACTCGAGCGCAACCGCAACGGCGGCAACGCGGCCATGGCCGTCCTGGCGCTGCCGGCCGTCGGCGGCAAGTTCGGCGTCCGCGGCGGCGGCTACTCGATGAGCAACTCGGCGACGTGGAACATCGATCGCACCTGGATCGGAACGCCCGAGCCCGAGACGCGGATCGTCAACATGAATCACCTCGGACGTGCGCTGACCGAGTACGACAATCCGCCGGTGAACGTCCTGTTCGTCTACAACTGCAACCCAGCGGCGACGGTGCCCGATCAGCATCGAGTGCTGCGTGGACTGGAGCGCACCGATCTGTTCACGGTCGTGTTCGAGCAGGTGATGACCGACACCGCGCTGTACGCCGACGTCCTTCTGCCTGCGACGACGTTCCTCGAGGGCTACGACTTCGCGAAGGCCTACGGTCCGATCAATCTCGATCTCGGCCGGCCGGTCGTCGATGCCGTCGGCGAGGCGCGTTCGAACGCCGACGTATTCGGCGAGCTGTGCTCGCGCCTGGATCTGCTCGACGAGAGCGAGCCGTCGGGCGAGCTCGACCTGATGCTGAACGTCCTCGACCAGCTGCCGCCCGCGATCGGCGATGACCTCCGCGCGGGCGCCGTGCCGTCGCCGCCCTTCGGCGTCACGCCGATCCAGTTCGTGGACGTGTTCCCGAACACACCCGATCGCAAGGTCGATCTCTTTCCCGCTGCGCTCGACGCGTCCGCGCCGCTGGGTCTCTACCGCTTCCAGCCCGACCCGGCGACGGAAAAATATCCGCTGGCGCTGATCTCGCCCGCCAGCGATCGCACGATCAGCTCGACCCTGGGAGAGCTGCCGCGTCCCGACGTCAAGCTGCTGATGCACCCGGACGATGCGTCGGTGCGGGGATTGGCGGACAACGATCTCGTGCGCGTGTTCAACGACCTTGGCGAGGTTCACTGCACGCTGACGGTCGCACCCTCGATTCGGCCCGGCACGATCAGCCTGCCGAAGGGCATCTGGCGCCGCAGCACCCGCAACAACACGACCGGCACCGCGCTCGTACCAGACTCGCTGACCGACCTGGGCGGCGGCGCGTGCTTCAACGACGCGCGGGTGCAGGTGGCATCGCTGGCTGTCGCCTGACAATTGCGCGCTCTTCTTCTTCAGCGAGCGCTTTTAATAGCTGAAGAAGAAGAGCATGTCCGCGCCAGTGCCTTGCTGGCGCTGGAACAGATTTGTCTGCGTGCTCGAGCCCTGCAGCACGTTGGTGCGCAGGCGGAGCCA
>DATFXR010000130.1:0-14834 GCA_035315685.1 Vicinamibacterales bacterium
AGATCGTCAGCGCGCAGAGCGAGAACTGTGCTCGTGCGATCGCGGCGGCCGTGTACGAGTCGAGGCCGCCGCTCAACAGCACGACGGCGCGCACCTACACGCCCCGCGTGTTCGGGTGCCAGATGAACTTGTGCAGCTGCACCTGCAGGCGCGCGGGCAGGCGATCGGCGAGCATCCATTCCGAGAGCGTTCGCGGATCGAGCGCGCCGTGGACCGGCGAGAGCAGGACGGCGGCGGCGCGGGCGGCGAGATCGTGCCTCGCAATCACGTCACGCGCGAACTCGTAATCGGCGCGGTCCTGGATCACGAACTTCACCTCGTCGTGCGGCGCCAGCCGGCCGAGGTTGCTCCAGTCGTTGCTGGCGACTTCGCCGCTGCCCGGGCACTTCACGTCCACGATCTTGACGACGGCCGGCGGCACGCGCGCGATCGTCCGATGACCGCCGGTCTCGAGCATGACGGTGCGGCCGGCTTCCAGCAGCCGCTCCATCAACGGGTAGACATCGTCCTGCAGCAGCGGCTCACCCCCGGTGATCTCGACCAGCGGGCATTCGTGACTGTCGACAACCGCGAGCACCTCGTCGATCGACATCTTGCGCCCTTCGTAGAACGCGTACGGCGTGTCGCACCACGAGCAGCGGAGGTCGCACGCCGTGAGCCGCACGAAGACGCACGGCCGTCCGGCGTAGGTCGACTCGCCCTGAATCGAATGGAAGATCTCGTTTACGGTCAGCATGGGAAAGCAACCGCAGAGTCCGCAGACGCCGCTGAGCCGGGCTTTCTCTGCGTTCTTTGCCCGCTCCGCGGTTGCTTTACTATTGTGCCATGGCGAAACCGACGTTCTACTGGAAGCCCACCTGAACCACCTGCAAAAACGCCAGAAGTTTTCTGGATACGGCCGGCGTGGACGTGAAGGAGATCGATATCAACAAGGAGCCGCCGTCGCGTGAGTTCCTCGAGAAGCACATCGACGCGGATCACGTCCTCGACTACGTGAGCACGCGCAGCCCGGTATGGAAGGAACGGCCGCTGCCGAAGTCGAAGAAGGAAGCGATCGACCTGATGATGGAGAACCCGAACCTGATTCGGCGCCCGATCATGATCAGGGGCTCGAAGGTAATCTTCGGTTTCGAGAAGAACGCCTACGCGAAGGTCGGGTAGGTCGGGCGGGTCAGGCAGGTCAGGCGGATCGGGCAGGTCAGGCGGATCGGGCAGGTCAGGCGGGTCGGGCAGGTCAGGCGGGTCGATCGTGTGATGTCGAACTTGCGCATTGGAACGTCCGGCTGGAACTATCCGTCGGGCAAGGGCACCTGGAGCGGGGTCTTCTATCCGCGGCGGCGGCCGAAGGCCTTCGACGAGCTGTCGTTCTACGCGGAGCACTTCGACACAGTCGAGGTGAACAGCACCTTCTACGGGCAGCCGCGCCCGGAGGTCACGCGCGCGTGGGCGCAGCGCACACCAGCCGGCTTCGAGTTCTCCGTCAAGCTCTATCAGAAGTTCACCCATCCGCGCCTGTTTCGCGAGCGCGTCGCGCGGGCGCTGCCGGAAGGCGCACGCGACGACGAGCGCGCAATCGAGTCGCTCGCGCAGATGAACGAGGCGGATCTCGACGAGTTCAGGCGCGGCATCGATCCGCTTGCATCGGCCGGGCGGCTCGGTGCGCTCCTGGCACAGTTTCCCGCCAGCTTCAAGGATGATCCGCGATCGCGCGACTACCTGGAGCGGCTGCTGCGCGCGTTCGCCGGTTTTCCCGTTGCGGTTGAGCTGCGGCACAGCAGCTGGAGCGACCAGATCGCCGACACGCTGACGCTGCTGAACGCGTTCAACGCCGCCTGGGTGCAGATCGACGAGCCGAAGTTCCGGTTCTCGATCCGTCAGAACTACCTGCCAAACGTCACCGGCTTCTACTACATGCGGCTGCACGGGCGGAACGCCGCGAACTGGTGGCGCCACGAGAAATCAGAGGATCGCTACGACTACCTGTATTCGGAGGACGAGCTGCACGAATTCACGGAGATGGCAGATGCCGCGCGCCGGCTCGTCAAGAAACTCTATCTGTACGCGAACAACCACTTCTCGGCGAAGTCGGTCGCGAACGCGACGATGATCAAGCGGCAGCTCGGCGAACCCATTGAGGGCGACTATCCGCCGGAATTCGCGGAGCGGTTCCCGGCGCTCGCCGGCGTCATTCGCGTACGGACATCCGCAGAATCAGATCTCCTCGCTCGAGCCGAGCCGGCACCTCGTCGCCGGCGATGATGCGGCCGAACACGGTGTATCGTCCGTTCAGCTCGGGCCGATCCGCGAGCGTGACGAAGATCTGACTGTCGGCGAGCGCAGGATTGCCGGGATGCGCGAGCGCGACGGCACCGCGCGTGTGCGCGCGTTTCTTCGACAATTCGACCGCACCGATCGGGGTGCCGCTCGAGGCGTCGGCGCCCTTTCCCCAGTCGCTCTCGAGCGCCGTGTCGCGCGATCGTGGATCACCCCACTGCACGATGAATCCCGGCAGCGCGCGGTGAATCCGCTGTCCGTCGTAGAACCCGCTTTTCACCAGCGCGACGACATGCGCGACGCTCTTCGGCGCCTCCTCCGGATAGGTTTCGAACGCGAACGAGCCCTTGGACGTTTCGACGATGATCACAGCCCCCGCCGCCTGCGCGAAGCACGGAAAGCAACCGCAGAGCACGCAGAGAACGCAGAGCGAGATTTTCTCTGCGAGCCATACGATCCCCGCGATTGCCTTCCCGATCATCGCTTCGACTCCCGTGCAACGGCGATCACGCTGGCCGCCGACTGCGCAAAGCACGGAAAGCAACCGCAGAGCACGCAGAGCGCGCAAACCATTATTTTCTCTGCGATCGCTGCGATCTCTGCGGTTGCTTTTTCGCGGGTCATCGCCTCGACTCCCGCTCGACGCCAATCCGCCGACAATGCGCGCGGATCGCGCAGCCGCCGCAACGCGGATAGGTCGGCTTGCACACGTTCTGGCCCCAGGTCACGAGGTAGAGGTTGATGTACGGCCACCAGCGCCGCTGCGTCGCTGCGTACAACGCCTGTTCGGTCTGCTCCGGCGTGCGCGTCCGCACCCAGCCGAGCCGGTTCGAGATCCTGTGCACGTGGGTGTCGACGCAGATGTTCTTCGCGCTCCTGAACGAGAGGATCAGCACCAGGTTGGCGGTTTTTCGCCCGACGCCCGGCAGTGTCAACAATTCGTCCATCGTGCCCGGCACCCGGCCGTCGAACCGCTCGACCAGCAGCCGGCACGCCTCCCTGACGTGCGCCGCCTTGTTCCGGTAGAAGCTGACCGGGTAAATCAGCCGCGCAATCCGCTTTTCGGTGAGCCTGGCGATTGTCCGCGGCGTCCGCGCCACCTCGAACAGCCGCCCGGTGGCCGCGGCGGTCACCGGATCACGTGTCTGCGCCGACAGCATCGTGGCGATCAGCACGTCGAACGGGTCTTCGCGACTGGCTTCCGCAATCTTCTCCACCGCCGGCAGCTCGAGCTCGCCGACGGCGCGCGCGAGCGCACGCATGACGACGTTCACGCTGCGGGGTGGAGGTTTGGGCATGCTAGAATCCGCGGCAGCTCAACTTCTGAGGAGGCGAGATGAAGCATTTTACAATCGTCGCTCTCTCCGTACTCGCGCTGTCGGTGGCGGCGCAACCGGTGGCTGTTCACGCGCAAGCGAAGGCCAAGACGATGACCGCGATGGGCGTCGTCAAATCGGTCTCGGGTAATCAGCTTGTCGTGACCGGCGCCGGCAAGGACATGACGTTCGCGCTCGACACCACCACGAAGTTCACCGGCAAGGGGCTCTCCACGAAGTCGAAGGGCGCCCCGATCGCGGCGACCGACGCCGTCCACGAGGGCGATCAGGTAACCGTGTCGTACCACGACATGGGCGGCACGATGCATGCTGCGAGCGTGCGAATCACCGCGTCGCACGCCGCGGCGAAGAAGTAGCCCTCAGGGGCGTCCGACCGGAGTGAGCGGCGGACGCCCCGCCAGCACGGCCAGCACGTTTTCCACCGCCAGGTCGGCCATCGCCGTCCGCGTCTCGGTCGTCCCGCTCGCCAGGTGCGGCGCGAGCAGTACGTTCTCCAGGTTGAGCAGATCGGCATGCACGGCCGGCTCGTGCTCGTAGACATCGAGTGCCGCGCCGGCGAGCAGGTGATGCTGCAGCGCCCACGCGAGCGCCTCCTCGTCGACGACCGGCCCGCGAGCCGTGTTGATCAGATACGCCGACCGCTTCATGCGCGTCAGCGCCCGCTTGTCGATCAGATGGCGCGTCTCGCTGGTGAGCGGCACGTGCAGCGACACGACGTCGGAGGTGAGCAGCAGCCGATCGAGCGACATCGGCTCAGCTCCCGGTAACTCGAGGTTGCGGCGGGCGGTGTAGGCGACCCTCATCCCGAACGCCGGCGCCCGCGCCCCAACCGCGCGGCCGATGCGGCCGACGCCGACCAGGCCGAGCTGCTTGCCGCGGAGCTCCGTTCCGAGCAGCAGATCGAGCGCCCAGCCTTTCCACGCACCTCGCCGCACGAGCCGCTCGCCCTCGGCCAGCCGCCGTGTGATCGAAAGGATCAGCGCCCAGGTGAAGTCGGCCACCGACTCGGTGAGCACGTCCGGCGTGTTCGTCACGACGATGCCGCGCGAATTGGCGTAGGGGACGTCGATGTTGGCGGCGCCGAGCGCGACGTTCGCGATCACTTTCAGATCGATCGCCGCATCGATCACCGATCGATCGATCGCATCGGTCAGCAGCGAGACGAGCGCCACCTTGCCGGCCACCCGTGCACGAAGCTCCTCCGGCGAAATCGCCGCCTGGCCGGTGTAGACGTCGAGACCGGCAACCGCGCGCAGCTTGTCGAGGACGGACGAGGGAAGCCTGCGGGTGACGAGAATCTGCTGCATCGCGGATTGGGCGGGATGGGCGGGACAGGCAGGACAGGCGGGATGGGCAGGATGGGTCGCCATTCCCGCCACTGCAGCCTCAAGCCCCTCCAGCCCTTCCTGCCCCTCCAGCCCTTCCTGCCCCCTCCAGCCCGCACATGGTCAGTGGCCGTACGACAGGCAGTATCCGCAGTGATTGCAGCGAACCGCCGGCTCGATCAGGCACATCCCCTCGTCGTCGCCACTCGGGAGCGGCAGGCGCACGAAGCTGGCGTGCGCCGCGTAGGTGGTGTCCGCGTCGCGACGCGGCGAACCCGGAGCGGCGAGCTGGCGCGCGATCGACTCCCGGATCATCGACCGGAGCTCCTGTTCATTCATAGATCGTCACCGAGTCGATGATCCCGACAATCGCAGCGTCCACCGGCGCCGCCTTCCGGCCGAGCGCTTCGCCGGCTGCGCGCCCTTCCATCACGACGAGCACTCTTTCGTCGACGCCAGCGCCGACGCCGTCAATGGCCAGTAGCGTGGAGCCGCGCGGCGTATCGTCGATGTTCAACGGCTGCACGAGCAGCAGCTTCGCGCCGTCGAACTTCGGGTGCTTCTGCGTCGCGACGACGGTTCCGACAACGCGCGCGATCTGCATCAGCCGAGGTCCCAGTGATCGACGATGCCGACGATGCCGGCGTCGACCGGCGGCTCGAGCGGAGAGAAAGGAAAGCTCGCTTCCTTGCCGCGGACGAAGAAGACCTCCTCGCCGACGCCCGCGCCGACTGCATCGACCGCGACAAGTGGCCGTCCCGACGGCCGGCGGTCGGCAGTCAACGGCTGCACGACGAGGAGCTTGATGCCGGTGAGGCTCTCGTCCTTGCGGGTCGCAACGACGTCGCCGATGACGCGCGCGAGCTGCATCAGTCGGCCACTTCCACGGCGTCGATGATGCCGACGATCGCCGCATCGACCGGCACGTCTTTCATGCCGGACGCCATGCGCGCCGAGCTGCCGCTGACGACGAGAACGGTCTCGCCGACGCCGGCATCAACGGTGTCGACGGCGACCAGGTAGTTGCCGTCGGCGTTGCCGCGAGGATCGACAGGTCGTACGACCAGCAACTTGTTGCTGACGAGGCGGGGATCCTTACGGGTGGCAACGACGGTGCCGACGATCTTGGCGAGCAGCATCTCGGTTCAGCGTTCAGCGTTCACAGTTCAGGGTTCTCGTTCTGGTTCAGGGTTCTCGTTCTGGTTCGGGTTCGAGTTCTGGTTCGGGTTCGAGTTCTGGTTCGGGTTCTAGTTCTGATTCGGGCTCGGCTTCTCGTCCTCTGGTTCGAACCCTGAACCATGAACGCGAACCAGATCGCGAACGAGAACCAGGACGTGAACTCGAACGAGAACGCTGAACCGTGAACCCTGAACGCTGAACTCGATCCGGCGTCAGACCTTCACCGCGCTCGCCTTGCCAATCGGCAGCGCATCCTCGAGGTTGGCGTGCGGCCGCGGGATGACGTGGACCGACACGAGCTCGCCGACCCGGCGTGCCGCCGCGGCGCCGGCGTCCGTCGCGGCTTTCACGGCCGCAACGTCACCTCGCACGATCGCCGTCACGTAGCCGGCGCCGATCTTTTCCCAGCCGACCAGAGTGACCTTGGCCGCTTTCACCATGGCGTCGGCTGCCTCGATCATGGCGACCAGCCCCTTGGTTTCGACCATCCCTAGCGCCTCTCCCATTACTGACTCCTCGTCATGGCTGATGGCTGATGGCTAATGGCATACGGTTCATGGTCGATGGTTCATGAGCCATCTACCCGTTGCCATCAGCCATTAGCCATCAGCCATGATCACCGCAGGTTTTTGACAGCGTCTGCGATCAACGTCGAAAGCTCGCGGTATGTTAACCGAATTTCGTCGACCGCCTCGGCACGCCGCGGCGGGTGCGTGCCGTCGCTCGCTCGCGACGTCGCCGCGAGCGAAGGAGCGCCGGCACCGATCACGTCCGGCACCAACCGCTGACCGTCACCTTCAGGCGCCTGCACGACCTGGCACATCGCCGGATTCCCGGCGTCGAGCAGCGCGAGCGCCTCGGAGGGATCCGCGCAGATCGGCGCCGGCGCCTTGATCCCGTAGCTGCCGCGCAGCCCCTGCAGGCGATCGACCTCGTCGCGCGCGATCAGGTTCTCGCGCCCGAGCAGGCGCGCGACCAGGCTGATCTTCGCGAAGTGCTCGATCGTTTCCATTTTGTAGTACGCGGCGTAGAGATCGGCGCCGGAGGTGAGGGCGCCGTGGTTCGCGAGCAGCATGCCGTCGTGCGCCTTGATGTACTTGCGCACCGCCTCCGGCAATTCCTTCGTCGACGGCGTCGCGTATTCCGCAATCGGAATGCTGCCGAGCGTCGTCAGCACCTCGGCGAGGACGGCGCGATCGAGCGGAATGCCGGCGACCGCAAACCCGGTCGCGATCGGTGGATGCGCGTGCACCACCGCGTGCACGTCGGGCCGCTGCCGGTACACCTCGAGATGCATCAGCATCTCGGACGACGGATCGCGATCGCCCTGCAGCTTGCGGCCCTCGAGATCCGTGATGCACATCATGTCCGGGGCCATGAACCCCTTGCAGACGCTTTTCGGCGTCATGAGCAGGCGGTCCGATCCGAGCCGGACGCTGATGTTGCCGTCGTTGGACGCCGTATAGCCGCGCGCGTACATGCGCCGCCCGACTTCGACGATATCGGCGCGGAGCTGGGATTCGCTGCTCATGCGGTCCGTGCGCGGTATTTGTCGCGGCAGGTGTCGGAGCAGAAGTAGACCTGCGCGCGCCCCTCGGTCAGCGTGACGGCTCGATCGGCGACGACGAACGTACCGCAGACGGGATCGCGGACCATCTGCACGCCGCGCTGCGGCACCTGACTGGCACGGCTGCCACGCGACGCGCCCTCGACGATCCCGTCGAGCAGGCGCCAGAACGCGCGGGCAACGAAGAACGCCAGGATGATGAAGAGCGCCAGGCGCAGCAGCATCAGGATCCCGGCTTGCGCGCGCCGCCCCCCGTTGCCGGATGCGCCGACTGCAGGCTGTCGAGCGCACGCTTGGCCGCCTGGGCTTCCGGACTCCCCGGCGCGACGTCCATCACCTTCTGCCACGCCTGCATCGCCCCCTCGAGATCCTGCTTCCCGAACGCGCGCACGATCCCCTGGTTCAGCAGCGTCTTGGCGTGCTTCGGATCGATTTTGAGCGAGTGGTCGAACTGTTCGAGCGCCTTGTCCGGCTGGTTCGAGTAGTAATAGCACACGCCCAGGTCGGTGCTCACATCCACGTTGCTCGGCGCCAGCGTCAGCGCCTCGCTGTACCACTTGATCGCCTCATCGTAGCGCTCGGCGTCGAAGTACAGGTTGCCGAGATCGACGCGCGGCGTCGGGTTCGACTTCTCGCGGTCGGCGACGTTCTTGAGCGCGTTGACCTTCGTCTCGTCGAGGACCGCGGCGCGCGTCGATCCGGAGGCGCCGGACGCGGGCGCCGCCGCCTGCGCTGGCGCCGCTGGCGCGGTCGGACGGTTGCCCGCCTGCTGTGAACCGATCACCCAGCCGGCGATCAGACCGAACAGCACGCCGGCTATCCCGAAGGCGACCGCATCACTTTTCATGCGAAACACCGATCATATCAGACCGCACCGTGACAACGACGGTCGCGCGGACCGTCAGGGCCCGAGCACGTCGAGGTACTCGCGGACCACCGTCCGCAACCCGACGAACAGCGCGCGCGAAATGATGGCGTGTCCGATCGAGACCTCGTCGAGGAACGGCAGTTCGCGGAAGACGACGAGGTTCGCGAGATCGAGATCGTGGCCGGCATTGAGGCCCAGCCCGACCCCGTGGGCGAGGCGCGCGGCATCGGCATAGCGCGCGAAGGCGCGCTGGCCGGCGTCGCGACCGCGCTCGAACGCGCGTGCGTACGGCTCAGTGTAGAGCTCGATGCGGTCGGCGCCGACCGAGGCGGCCCATTGAATCGGCTCTGAGAACGGATCGACGAAGAGACTGACGCGGACGCCGGACGCGTGAAGCCGGGCGATGGTGGCCGGCATCGTTTCGGTCGCCGGGCCCGGCTGCCATCCGGCCTGACTCGTCACCTCGCCAGGCATGACCGGCACGAGCGTGCATTGATCCGGCCGCACTGCTTCGACCAGATCCAGCAGGTCCGGGCGCGGATCGCCTTCGATGTTGAACTCCACCTTCGCCGGCTGCGCGCGGAGCAGTGTCGAGATGTCGCGCACATCGGAGGGCGTAATGTGCCGCTGATCGGCGCGTGGATGAACCGTGATGCCGGGCGAACCGGCGTCGATGCACACCTGCACCGCCTCGAGTACGCTCGGCACGTGCCCGCCGCGCGAGTTGCGCAGCGTCGCTACCTTGTTGACATTGACCGAGAGCTTCGCCATTGGCTGTCAGGTGCAGTGTCATGGCTGATGGCTGATGGCTGATGGCTATGGTCAAGGGCTGATGGTGGAAGCCATCATGATCCTTCGGCCATCAGCCATCGCCATCAGCCATCAGCCATGTCTCTATCCGAGATGCTGCTTCACAACGTCCACGATCTCCTGCGCCCAGCCTCGAATCTCGTCCTGGTGCTTTCCTTCGAGCATCACGCGCAGCAACGGTTCCGTGCCCGAGTAACGGACCAGCAGCCGACCCTGGCCGGCGACGCGCGCCTCGACGCGGGCGATCGCGTCGGCGATCGCCGGGACGCTCCTGAGATCCACCTTTTCGCGCACCCGCACGTTCAACAGCACCTGCGGATAGGTCGTCAGATCGGCGGCGAGATCGGCGAGCGACCGGCCAGTGAGCGCCACCGTCCGCAGCACGTTGAGCGCCGTGCACAGCCCGTCGCCGGTGAAGAGGTAGTCCGAGAAAATGATGTGACCCGACTGCTCGCCGCCGAGCGACAGGTCGCGGGTCAGCATCTCCTCCATGACGTACTTGTCGCCGACGGCGCAGCGGACGAGATCGATCCCGAGCGGCTTCAGCGCGAGCTCGAGCCCGATGTTGCTCATCACGGTCGCGACGATGCCATTGCCCTTGAGGCGCCCTTCACTCTGCAACTGCCGGCCGCACATCAGCAGCACGGCGTCGCCGTCGACGATCTGTCCCGTGTGATCGACGAAGATCGCGCGGTCGCCGTCGCCGTCGAACGCCACGCCCATCCGGCATCCCTGTTCGACGACCGTTCGCGCGAGCAGCTCGGGATGGGTTGAGCCGCAGCGCAGGTTGATGTTCCGCCCGTCCGGCTGATCGCCGACCACCGTGATGTCGAGGCCGAGGCTGCTGAACAACTGCGGCGCCACGGTCGTGGTCGCGCCGTTGGCGCAGTCGATCGCCAGCGCGAACCGCGCCAGCGACAACCCGTGCAGCACGGCGCGCAGATGATCGAGGTAGGCGCCGACCAGATCCTCGTGCGGGACGTGGGCGGGCTCGCCGGCGTTCGCGTTCCACGAGTCGTCTCCGATGATCGCCTCGATTTCACGCTCGACGCGCTCGGTGAATTTCTCGCCGCGGCCCGAGAACACCTTGATGCCGTTGTCCTCGAATGGATTGTGTGACGCCGAGATCACGACCCCGGCGTCGTAGCCGCTCGTCCGCGTGAGATACGCGATCGCCGGCGTCGGCACGACGCCCGCGCTCGTGACGACTGCGCCTTCGCCCGACGCACCGTAGGCGAGCTCCGCCTCGATCCACGCGCCCGACTCGCGGGTGTCCCGCCCGATCAGAATCCGCATCCGGCCGTTCGAGCCTTGCCTCGCTGACGCGTTCGCGTCGGCGGAACGGACGAGGGACGCGCCCAGTCGCCGTACCGTCGGTGGATCGAGCGGATAGCGCCCGGCAGTACCGCGGATGCCATCGGTGCCGAACAATCGGGAAGCGGCTTCAGTCTTTGCCACGGTTGATTCGCACCTGCACGGTCGCGGGCTCGACGCGCGTCACGCCCACGTCCGACGATGACGTGGTCCGCACGTCGAGCGAGTTGTACTGTCCCGGCCCGAGGCCGGCAAGATCGATGAACGCGACGATGTCGGCGGCCTCGAAGTGATTGAGCGCCTCGCGGTTGCCGCGCAGCGTGAGATCGACGGTGGACGGCACGGCCTCGGCCTGCAGATTCGCCGCGACGTTCCGCAGATGCACCGGCCGATGCCGCAACGTGCGCTCGAGCGGCGCCGGAACGATCTGCACGGTGACCGTCGCGGTGCGCGCGGTCTTGAGGCGGAGCGACGGATCGAGCAGACCGAGCGTCACCGCCTGCCGCACGTCTGCTTTCGCGCCGTTGACCGGCACCGGCTCCGCCAGGACTTCGGTCGCACGCTCCACCGCCGTCTCCGGTCCGATCACTTCTGCGGTCCTCGGCTCGGCGGTCATCTCGCCCACCGCGTAGCCGGGCGCAGGGCGTCCGTCCACCGACGGCACGATCGGCATGTCGCGCGTCACGGACATTTCGAACGCCATCGCCACCGCCGACGGCAGCACCTGCACGACCTCGACGCCGAACGGCACTCGCACCTGATCGGCAGTGAGCGGAAACAGCCGTCGCCCGCTGCGCGCGCTTCGCAAGTCGAGCACGGCGATGATGTCGCCCGGCCCGACGCGGCTCAGCGTGCCCGAGGCACCGCGTACGCGCACGTCGACGGTCGCCGGTACTTCGCCGATCAGCTCGAGTCCGCCGGGCATCTGCTGAATCTCGAGCGGGACGCGCAGGCCGCGCTCCACGGTCTCCTCGCCGGCGACCACCATCCAGAGCAGCACGGCGAGCCCGAGCGACAACACCTTCAATCCGAAGTGCTGAAACGTCCACGCAAAGATGCGCTTCGACGGCGTCACGTGTACTGCGCCTCGCGCGACGGCGTGCGATCCTCGCGCTGCAGGACCAGCGATCGCAGGCGCTTTCGCAGTTGAACCGCGTCGAGACCGCGCTCGATCTGCCCGTCGACGACAATCGAGATCCTGCCGGTCTCCTCGGAGACGACGATCGCGACCGCGTCATTCTCCTCGGTCAGGCCGATCGCCGCGCGGTGACGCGAGCCGAGCTCCTTGCTCAGCTTTGGGTTGACGGTGAGCGGCAGGAAGCACGCCGCCGCGGCGACGCGATCCTCCTGCACGATCACCGCACCATCGTGGAGCGGCGAGGTCGGGAGAAAGATGCTCTGCAGCAGATCGTAGGTCAGCACCGCATCCAGCCGGATGCCGCCCTCGATGTAGTTGCGAAGCCCGATCTGCCGCTCGATCGCGATGATCGCGCCGACGTGTTGCGAGGCCAGCAGACCCGCCGCCACGACCAGCTCTTCGACGGCGTCTTCCGCCGATTCGGTCTTCGTGAAGTACTGGAAGAACGGCGCGCGGCCGAAGTGCGCGAGCGCCCGGCGAATGTCGGACTGGAACAGCACGATCACGCCAAAAACGACATAGCCGGCGAAGTTGCGAATCAGCCAGTTCACGGTCTCGAGGTGAAAGAATCGCGACCCGTAAAAGAGGCCGCCGAACAGCGCACCGCCGACCGCCATCTGCACGGCACGCGTGCCGCGAATCAGCTTCAGCACCTCGTAGATCAGGATCGACACCACGAGGATGTCGGCGAGATCCCACCAGCCGATCGGAGGGCGGCGCAAAAAGCCGGTCAACCAGCCCATGGCTGATGGCTGATGGCTGATGGCAATGGCGGATGGTTCAAGGACCGTCGTCCGTCAACCGAATGCCATGAGCCATCAGCCATGTCTCCGTATTTCCTCAGCAACGCGGACCACCTGCACCATCTCGGCGACCGCGTGGACGCGGACGATGTGTGCACCGGCGAGGACCGCGGCGGTCACGGCGGCGGCGGTACCCCAGTCGCGCTCCGGCGCGGGCCGGCCGCTCAACGCCCCGCGCAGGAACGACTTGCGCGACGCGCCCACGAGCACTGGCCGGCGGAGCACGGCCGCAAGATCAGCGACGTGCGCCAGCACACCATAACTGTGCGCCGGCTGTTTGGCAAACCCGATTCCCGGATCGACGATGATCCGGTCGAGCGGGACGCCGCCTGCGCACGCCGCCGCGATGCGCTGCTCGAGTTCGGCCGTCACGTCGCGGACGACATCCGTGTACACGGCCTCCGCCGCCATCGTCGCCGGACGCCCGCGCATGTGCATCAGGATCAGCGCCGCGCCCGTCTCGGCCACCACGCCGGCGAGATCCGGGTCATAGCGCAATCCGCTGATGTCGTTCACGATGGCGGCGCCGGCCTCGATGGCCGCGCGCGCGACACGCGCCTTGTAGGTATCGATGGAGACAGGGATGCGAATCCGTCCGTGCAGCGCACGCAGCACCGGCAGCACGCGCGGAAGCTCCTCGTCAGCCGTCACCGGCGCCGCCCCGGGCCGCGTCGACTCGCCGCCGACGTCGAGGATGTCGGCGCCGTCGGCTTCCAGCCGCAGCGCGGTCTCGACCGCTGAAGGTACGTCGGGATGGGGTCCCCGTTCGGCAAAGGAGTCTGGCGTGAGGTTGAGGATGCCCATCACCAGACAGCGCGATCCGAGATCGAGCGTGGCTCCGGTCGAGAGGGGAATCGTGAAGGTATCGCGGGGGGCGGAGATCACGCAATTAAGAATTTGGAATTAAGAATTAAGAGTTCGTGTCACGCCGTCACGCTGCCGCCTGCCGCAACAGCATGTACGAATTCTCAATTCTAAATTCTCAATTCTTAATTGCGCCGCGCGCGCCGTCACTCCTGCGGGAGTGGCTTGTTGAGTGCGGGCACGATCGGCGCGCGCTCCTTGCGGTGGCGCGGCTCGTCTTCTTCGGCCACCGCCGTGCGGGCGGCGACCGGCTGGGGCTCGTCGAGCGACTGGCCGGCAGCGATCCGCTTCACCTGCTCGGCGTCGAGCACCTCGCGCTGGAGCAGCGCCTCGGCCATGCGGACGAGCGTGTCCTTGTGCTGCGTGAGCAGCGCGTGCGCGCGCTGATAGGCGTCGGTGACGAAGCGCTTCACTTCCTGATCGATCTTGAGCGCCGTGTCCTCGCTGTAGTCCTGGTGCTGCGCGATTTCGCGGCCGAGGAAAATCTGCTCTTCCTTCTTGCCGAAAGTGAGCGGACCCATCGCGTCGCTCATGCCCCACTCGCAGACCATCTTGCGCGCCACCTCGGTGGCGCGCTCGAGGTCGTTACCGGCGCCGGTGGTGAGGCTGTTCGTGGTGATCTCTTCGGCGATCCGGCCACCGAGGAGAATCGCAATCTGATCGTTGAGGTAGTCGCGCGAGTAGTTGTGCTTCTCGTCCACGGGCAGCTGCTGCGTGAGGCCGAGCGCCATGCCGCGCGGGATGATCGTCACCTTGTGAATCGGATCCGCGAGCGGCAGGAGCACGGTGAGCAGCGCGTGACCGGCCTCGTGGATCGCGGTGACGCGCTTTTCCGCGTCGCTGATGATCATCGAGCGGCGCTCGGATCCCATCAGCACCTTGTCTTTCGCGAACTCGAAGTCGTGCATGCGCACGACCTTCTGGTTGTAGCGCGCGGCATTCAGCGCCGCTTCGTTGACCAGGTTCGCCAGATCGGCGCCGGAGAAGCCCGCCGAGCCGCGCGCCAGCACCGCAATCTCCACGTCGTCGGCCATCGGGATCTTGCGCGTGTGCACCGAGAGGATGCCTTCGCGTCCCTTCACGTCCGGACGATTGACGACGATGCGGCGATCGAAACGGCCGGGGCGGAGCAGCGCCGGATCGAGGACGTCAGGGCGGTTGGTAGCGGCGACGAGAATCACGCCTTCGTTCGACTCGAACCCGTCCATCTCGACGAGCAGCTGATTGAGCGTCTGCTCGCGCTCGTCGTGCCCGCCGCCGAGGCCGGCGCCGCGGTGACGGCCGACCGCGTCGATCTCGTCGATGAACACGATGCACGGCGCGTTCTTCTTGCCCTGCTCGAAGAGATCGCGGAC
>DATFXR010000131.1:0-3895 GCA_035315685.1 Vicinamibacterales bacterium
CGGTCCGATGTGGGACGCGGCGAAGGACTCGAAGATGTCGACGTGGCCGTACGAGTCGCCTCGCCGCGGCGCGGCGACGCCGGCCAAGCCCTTCGGCGAGTTCGACGGCTGCCTTGGCGGCTGGGACATCGACGGCGAACCGTACACGCAGGCGCCCGGCAGCACCTTCGACTGGTTCCGCGGGCGCATGCTCGGCGGCCGCACGAACCACTGGGGTCGCATCTCGCTGCGGATGGGACCCGACGACTTCAGGCGTCGCAGCCTCGACGGGCTGGGCGACGACTGGCCGATCACCTACGACGACATCAAGCCGTACTACGACCAGCTCGATCGCCTCGTCGGCATCTTCGGCTCGATGGAGAACCTGCCGAACGAACCCGACGGCGTGTTTCTCCCGCCACCGAAACCTCGATGCTACGAGCTGCTGATCAAACAGGCCGCCGACAAGCTGAAGATCACCTGCATCGCGAACCGGCTGTCGATTCTCACCCAGCCGCTCAACGGACGGCCGGCGTGTCACTACTGCGGCCAGTGCGGCCGCGGCTGCGCGACGCACTCGAATTTCTCGTCGCCGTCGGTGCTGCTGCCGCCGGCGCTCTCGACCGGCAAGCTGCGAATCATCACCGGGGCGATGGCGCGCGAGGTGACGACGGACGAGCGCGGCCTCGCAAGCGGCGTGTCGTACGTGAACAAGGCCGATCGGCGCGACTACGCGGTGCGCGCCCGCATCGTCGTGCTCGCGGCGAGCGCGTGTGAGACCGCCCGCCTGCTGCTGAACTCGACGTCCGGGCGTTTTCCCGAGGGCCTCGCCAATTCGAGCGGCATGGTCGGCCGCTATCTCACCGATTCGACCGGCCTGGGCGTCTCCGGCCACATTCCCAAGATGGAGCACGGCGTCGCGCACAACGAGGACGGCGCCAGCGGCGCGCATCTCTACATGCCGTGGTGGCTCGACAACACGTCGCTCGACTTCCCGCGCGGCTATCACATCGAGCTGGGCGGCGGCCGCCGCATGCCGTCGTTCGGCATCATGGGCGGCATCCAGCGCTTCAACGGCGTCGGCGGTTACGGCGCGTCGCTGAAGAACGACTACCGGCGGTTCTACGGCGCGACGGTCAACTTCGCGGGGCGCGGCGAGATGATCCCCAACGCGGATACCTACTGCGAGATCGATCCACGGGTGGTCGATGCCTACGGCATCCCGGTGCTGAGGTTCCACGCGAAGTTCAGCGAGCACGAGGTGCTGCAGGCGAAGCACATGCAGGAAACCTTCCGGGAGCTCATTCACACGATGGGCGGCACGCCGCTCTCGCCGATGCCGACACGCGAGATGAACTACGGGCTCGAGAATGTCGGGCGCATCATCCACGAAGTGGGAACCACGCGGATGGGCAACGATCCGCAGACCTCGGTGCTGGACGCCAACTGTCAAGCGCACGACGTGAAGAACCTGTTCGTCGCCGACGGCGGTCCGTTCGTGTCGAACGCGCACAAAAACTGCACCTGGACGATTCTCGCGCTCGCGATGCGGACCGCGGAGCACATCGCGCGGTCGCGCAATCAGGGGACCGTATGAAGCGGCAACTCTCACGACGCGAGGCGCTGGCGCTGCTGACTGCGGGCCCGGTCGCGGCGATGACGTGGACGCCGGCGGAGGCCGAGCAGGCGCACCAACACGCGACGCAGGCGCGCACGCAGTCGACCGCGGCCTACAGGCGGAAATTCTTCACCGCACACGAGTACGCGACGGTGGGCGTGCTCGTCGATCTGATCATTCCGCGCGACGAGCGGTCGGGCAGCGCCACCGACGCCGGCGTGCCGGAGTTCATCGACTTCATGATGGTCGACCAGTCGCGCCGTCAGGTCGCGATGCGCGGCGGCCTGGCGCTCGTCGACAAACTCGCGCAGGATCGCGTCGGCAGGCGATTCGTGGCGGCGACCGACAACGAGCGCCGCGTCCTGCTCGACGAGATCGCCTACACGACGAACCCGGATCCCGGCCTCAGCCACGCGGTCGCCTTCTTCAGCAGCTTCCGCGACCTCACCGCCACCGGCTTCTTCACGAGCAAGATGGGCATCGCCGACCTGCAGTACCAGGGCAACGTCATCGTGGACGAGTGGACCGGCTGCCCGGAAGCCGCATTGAAGAAGCTCGGCGTGACGTACTGACGCCTCATGGAGTGTAGGACCGATCGGCCCATGGGGTTGGTGGGGTGGGTGCCCATCGGTCCTTCCCTCCCAAGCCCATCGGCCCATCGGTCCCACACACCTACGCGCTGCGCTTGGAGTACTGCCGCACCGCCAGCGTCAGCGTGACGACAGCGAAGCCGACGAGCGTGATGAGCGGCTGCGCGATGTCGCTGAGGCCGGCGCCTTTCACGAGGATCGCGCGCGAGATCGTGACGAAATGACGGACCGGGTTTGCCTGCGACACGACCTGCACCCACGGCGCCATGCTGTCGATCGGCGTGAACAGTCCGCTCATCAGCAGATAGATGTTCATCACGAAGAACGTGACGAACATCGCCTGCTGCTGCGTCTCGACCATCGTCGAGATCCACAAGCCGATCGCGAGGGCGACGACGAGATAGATCGCGGCGGCGCCGAAGAGAAGCAGCAGACTGCCGCGGATCGGAATGCCGAAAACGAGCGCGCCGACCAGCAGGCCGATCGCCAAATCGATCAGGCCGAGTACCCAGAACGGCAGCAGCTTCGCCGCGATGAACTGGCCGCGCGTGATCGGCGTGACGTTGAGCTGCTCGAGCGTGCCCAGCTCCTTCTCGCGGGCGATGTTCTGCGCGGTGAGCAGCGTGCCGATCAGCGTGACCAGCGCGACCAGAATGCCGGGCACCATGTAGTCGCGGTAGTTGAGCGCCGGGTTGTACCAGCTGCGCGTTCGCACCTCGATGGCGGCGCGCCTCGCCGGCTCGCCGGGTGAGCGCACCGCCTGCATCGCCTCGAGCTCGGCCGCGTAGGAGCTGACGATCGCCGACGCGTACGATTGAACGATTCCGGCTGCCGATCCTTTCTCCGCGTTCACCGACAGCTGCACGGGCGCGACACCGGTGCGCACGAGCGAGGACTCGAAATCCTGAGGGATCGCCAGCACCATCGTGACGTCGCCGCGGAGCAGCGCGTCGTTCGCCAGGTCGAGCGACGGCGAGGCGCCGGTCACCCGGAAATGGCCGGACGCCGCGAACCGCGTGATGAGGCCGCGCGACGCCGTCGAGCGATCGAGATCGACGACGTAGGTCGGCGTGTTGCGGATCTGAAACGTCGCGGCGTTCGACAGCACGAGCAACTGCACCACAGGCACGACGAGACATTGCGCCAGCGTCGCGCGGTCGCGCACCACGTGCAGCACTTCGGCCCGGGCGAGAAACAGGATGCGGCGCATGCGCTAGCCCTCGAGCCGCTCGTGAAACGCCCGCGTGCTCGCGAACAGGAGCACCGCCGCCATCGCGACCAGCACCAGCGTCGGCTGCCACAGATACGCCAGCCCGGTCCCCTTCAGCATGATGCTGCGCGCGACGAGCACGAACCAGCGAGCCGGCACGACCACTGAAATCGCGCGCAGCGCCACCGGCATGCTCTCGAGCGGAAAGATGAAGCCAGACAGCAGCAGCGTCGGCAGCATGGTGCCGATGAGCGCACCCATCATCGCCACACGCTGCGACGACGTGCGCGCCGAGATGAGGATGCCGAGCGACAGCGACACGAGGATGAACAACAGCCCTTCGACGAGCAGCAGCGTGAGGCTGCCGCGCAGCGGCACGTCGAAGACCAGCCGCGCCTCGGCGATCACGCCCAGCACGCTCACGAAGCCGACCACGATGTAGGGCAGGACCTTGCCGGCGATGATCTGCCAGGGGCGCAGCGGCGAAACGAGCAGCGC
>DATFXR010000132.1:0-13732 GCA_035315685.1 Vicinamibacterales bacterium
CACGAGCCTGGCGCGGCAGTACGGCGACGTCGTGCAGTACCGCATGGCTGGCGAACGCGTCTTCCTCATCACCGATCCGCAGTACATCAAGGACATCCTCGTCACGCACAACCGGAACTTCACGAAGAGCCGTGGCCTCGAGCGTACCAAACGGATTCTCGGCAATGGACTGCTGACCAGCGAAGGCGCCGTTCACCTGCGGCAGCGGCGGCTGATGCAGCCCGCCTTCCATCGCGATCGGATTGCCGGCTACGGCCGCACGATGGTCGAGCATGCCGATCGGATGCGCGGCGGCTGGCGCGACGGCACGGCGCTCGACATCGCGCGCGAGATGAACCGCCTCACCCTGTCCATCGTCGGCAAGACGCTGTTCGACGCCGACGTCGAGTCGCAGGCCGCCTCCGTCGGCGAAGCGCTCACCGGCGTGATGGAATCCTTCTGGACGACGCTGCTGCCGTTCGCCGATCTGCTGGAGCGCCTGCCGGTGCCGCGGTTGCGGCGGGCACGCATGATGCGGGCACGCCTCGACGCGATCATCTACCGGATGATTGCCGATCGCCGCGCGAGCGGCCGCGATCATGGCGATCTGCTGTCGATGCTGCTCACCGCCCAGGATGAGGACGATGGCGGCGTGATGACCGATCAGCAGGTGCGGGACGAGGCGATGACCATTTTTCTCGCCGGCCACGAGACGACCGCGAATGCGCTGACGTGGACCTGGTATCTGGTCAGTGAGCACCCCGAAGCCTCACAACGCCTTCATCAGGAAGTGGACCGCGTGCTGCAGGGACGCCTGCCGTCGGTCGAGGATATTCCGCGCCTGCCGTACGTGGAGCGGGTCGTCACCGAGGCGATGCGCCTGTATCCGCCGGCGTGGCTGATCGGCCGCCGCGCGATCGCCGAGTACGCCTTCGGCCCGTACCTCGCGCCGCCGCGCGCGATTCTGATCATGAGCCCGTTCATCGTCCACCGCGACGCGCGATACTTCCGCGATCCCGAGCGCTTCGATCCGGACCGGTGGACGCCTGAGCGCAAGGCGTCGCTGCCGCCGTTCGCCTACTTCCCGTTCGGCGGCGGACCGCGCCGCTGCATCGGCGAGTCGTTCGCCTGGATGGAGTTGATCCTCATCGTCGCGACGATCGCGCAGCGCTGGGATCTGCGTCTCGTGCCCGGGCATCCGGTCGCGCCGCAGCCGCTGATCACGCTGCGTGCGAAGCACGGGATGCGGATGACCGTGACCGCGCGCACATAAATCACCGGCGTTGTATCCTTTCTGTTCCCATGATGCGCGTGCGGCGGATCCTCGAGACGGCGCTCGACTGCGACGATTTGCCGCGCACGGCCGCCTTCTACACCCGGCTGCTCGACGCGACGCCGATGCTGGACAGTGAACGGCTGGTCGCGATCGACGCCGGCGAGGGGACGGTGCTGCTGCTGTTTCAACGCGGCGCCGCCGGCGATCTCGAAACGCCGGGCGGTGTGATTCCCGGTCACGAATCCGGTGGGCCCGGCCATCTGGCGTTCGCGATCGATGCTGTCGCACTGGCCGATTGGGAAGCGCGCCTCGGCGCGCTCGGCATCCCGATCGAGAGCCGCGTCACCTGGGAGCGTGGCGGCGTCAGCCTCTACTTTCGCGATCCGGACAATCGATCAGTGGAGATCGTGACGCCCGGGATCTGGCCATGCTACTAACGGACGAGGGAGTGTGGGACTGATGGGCCCGTGGGTTGGGCAGGGTAGGACCGATCGGTCCCGCCCCACCAACCCTATGGGCCTGTCGGTCCCACACACTCCGCAATCACGTCAATGATCGAACGGACATCGCACGGCGACATCGCGGTCCTCCGGATCCAGCACGGCAAGGCGAACGCGCTCGACCTCGAGCTGTGTCAGGCGCTGACCAGGGAGCTCGAAGCGTTCCGGCAGTCTTCGTCGCACGCGCTCGTGATCACCGGCAGCAACAAGATCTTTTCAGCGGGCGTCGATCTGCTTCGCGTCGTCGACGAAGGTGCGCCGTACGTCCGCGCGTTTCTGCCGGCGATGAACGGCGCCTTCGAGACGCTGTTCTCGCTGCTCAAGCCGGTCGTGGCCGCCGTCAACGGACACGCAATCGCAGGTGGATGCATTCTCGCCGCTGCCGCCGATCGACGGCTGATGATTCGCGACGCCGGCCGTATCGGCATCCCCGAGCTGCTCGTCGGCGTGCCGTTTCCGGTCGTGCCGCTCGAAATCATGCGGCTCGCAGCGGGCCGCGATCTCTCCTCGCTGGCTTACACCGGCGTCACATACGGAGCTGAGGAGGCGCAGCGCAACGGCCTCGTCGACGGCGTCGTCGATGGCGAGCGGATCCTGGAGGAGGCGATTCGTGTCGCGGAATCACTGGCCGCGATCCCGCCGACAGCCTTTGCGCTGACGAAGCGTCAGCTTCGCGAGCCGGTGCTCGAGCGCATCCACGTCGGCTCGGCAATCGATGCGCTGGTGCTGAACGCGTGGACTTCCGAGGAGACGCTCTCGGCGATCCGTCTCTACGTCGAGCGCACCTTGCGAAAGAGCTGAGGCATGGTCCGGCCGAAGCCCGACACTACGACTCCCCGCGAACGAGCACGAGGGCCGGATTGACGGGGAAGTCGCAACGATACGCCACTTGCAGACCGGCGGCGTGCGCTTCGGCCTCGATCTCCTCCGTCGTGAACGCGTGCTCGTAATGGTACAGCGCAGCAGCCGAATCGACCGGGTGCACGATGTCGCCGGGTTCGGGTTGCCAGTCCGATCCGGTGAGAGCCGCCGACAGCCGGGCGAGTCGCATCAACGCCGGATGGCCCGACCGCTCCGTCAGATAACTGATCACGATGCGTCCGGACGGGGTGAGGTGATCGGCCGCCTTCCGCAGCGCCGCGATGCGGCGGCCGGATCCCGGAATGAAGCTGTAGCAGCAGTACGAGAACACGATCACATCGAAGCGGCCGGGCAGCGGCACGTCTTCGAAGAATCCCTCGACGATCTCCGCTGACAGGCCACGTTCGGCAAGATGCCGTCGCGCGGTCGCGATCGCCCGGCGGGCCGGCTCGACGCCGGTCACCCGGTAGCCTCGAGCGGCGAGGGCGACGAAATCGCGGCCGGGTCCGGATCCCACGAGCAGGACGCGATCGTCGAGCGTGACGAACCGACGGACGACCTCCTCTTCCCACTCCATCAGTCCAGCCGCGATAGCCGCGTCGCTCGGGCTGGTTCGCTCCCACACATTCTCGATGCCGGTGCGCAGATCCCTGATGCGCAGCGTTCCCGCCGCCAGATGATGCAGCACGCGCGCGACTCGCGCGAACAGTTGCGCGGTGGCGAAAATCGCGGAGGTGACGAGCCTCACGCGCGCCCTGTCAGCACATGTACGGATCGAGCGCCTCGACGACCGACGCGTCGGGCACGAACCACAGATCGCGGCAGGGCACCTCGTGGGCGACGCGCTCGAGCGCTGACATCGTGCGCTCGACGCCGTCGGCGCTGTGGAAGGGCAGGAACGCGCACGAGAACAGCTTCGCCGCCGACAAGGACGTGCCGACCGGTGCGCACTTGTGCCGGTCGCCGTGATGGAGGAAGAACACGGCTGCAAGCCGGCCGCGCCGCGGCGACATCAGCTGCGCATCGCCGTGCCACGGCGTGCCGTAGACGACGACGCGATCGCTGTCGGTTCTCAGCACCACGCGCTCGTCGCTCAGGAGTGTTGCGTCGGGCCGATTCACCCACAAGCGCGCCATCGTCGACTTGCCCGCGCCGGATTGACCTGCGAACACGAACGCGCGCTGTGCGCGATCGACGATCGCGCAGCCATGGATCTCGACGCCCTTCCCCTGCGACAGCTGGTGAATCATCAGCAGTTCGTCGAGCGGGTACTGGAGCGCGTAGACGTCGCTCGAGCGGTACGCCTCGAAGTGACGCGCCGACAGCTGCACCTCGCCCTCCGTGAAGCGCGAGTTGAGACGCGCTGTCCGGTAGGGTGCGTCGATGCCGACACTCGATCGAAACGTGAACAGGAACTCGTCGTCCGACTGCAGCAGCTGCCAGGTGGCGCCGGAATCGAACAGGAGGCGGCCGCGGGCGGTGTCGGGGGCCGCGGTCCACCGCGCGCGGATGTCAACGTCCGGTCGCATCGGCGGGACGGCGAAGGCGTCCAGGGACCCGTCAACGGGCGACGCGAGTCGCGGATCGTCGCACGCCACGCGGAACGTCACGCCGCCGATCGCGGTGAACGATTCGATCATTGCCGAGTCACGCTGGGTTCAGGGTTCAGGGTTCAGAGTTCGGGGTTCTGGTTCGGGTTCTGGTTCTGGTCCCGAGGACCGCGTTCTCGGAACGTGGAGCTCGAGAACTCAGAACGAGAACCCGAACCCGAACAGGAACCCTGAACCCTGAACCCGTCCGGTTTTCACGACGTTAGAGCGGAGCAGGTCGTGGGGTTGGTGCAGCGGTGCTGCCCGGCACCCGACGTGCTCGATGTCTTGCAGCCCGCGAGCACGGCCTCGTCCGGCCGCAGCGGGACTTCGTGAATCTGCGGCTTCACATACGGCTTGCGGCCGTCGCAGTGCTTGTCGGTCGCTGTCGTCTCGTCCACGCGTGCCTCCTCGTTTCGCCGGAGTGTCCGGCTTTAGCGGGACCTCCGCGCGTCCGCCCTGAAGGCGGACACTCCCTTCAACGAAAACCGTTAATGCGCGCTACACGACGCACAGCCCGACGCTGGATCGGTGGCCACGACGTGCAGAAAGCGGCGCCCGTCCTTGGTCACCGTCGCCGGTGTGTGCGCAATCGGTGTCGTCGTACGCACCCGCGCCGCCGACTCCGCGAGCGCGGGATGCGCGAGTCCGCCTTCGCAGTATTCACAGTCGCCGTGCGGCACGATGGGGATGCCGAGCGCCATCGCGCGCAGGTGGGCAGTGCGGCACAGCCAGTCCACCGGCGCTTCCGGATCGCCATTTTCGAGCTCGCCGTTGGCGGGACACATGCCGCAGACGGCCTTGAGCACGCACGCCGCGCACTTGGTCGGCCGCGTCACTTTCCTGGCGCGCTCGCGCCGCAGGAATTGCTCCCACCCGGCCCGGAATCCGTCGCGGACGTTGTACTTGTGCGCCTCGGAGATCACGCAGATGCTCATCCCGCCGTACGGATCGATCGCAAACGAGCTGACGCCGCCACCGCATTGATAGATCGTGTCGGCAATCGGCTTTCGCTCAATCGCGCAGCGGACCTCCTCGGCAAACTTCACCCATTCGTCGGCGCGTCGCGCGTCCGCGAGATCGAGCGCGACGCACTCCTCGGCGCTGAGTCGGACCTCGAGCGGACTCTGCGAGCAGTCGATCCGCGGATTGATCATCGAATCGAACTTGAACTTGACGCCGAGATCCTCTTCGGCGAACCGCTGCATGTCGAAGACTTCATGGCGGTTCGTGGACACGGCGACGGTCTTCAGCGCGAGCGGCAGACCACGATCGAGGAGCACGCGGATGCCGCGCAGGCACTTCTCGTAGGACCCGGGAATGCCGGTCAGCCGCTCGTAGGTGTCCCTGGTCCGGCCGTAGAGCGTGATCTCGATCGCGAAGGGCCGCCACGCGGCGAGGCAGTCGGCGATCCGCTCGGTGATGAGCGTCCCGTTGGTGAACAGCGTGATGATGAAGCCCTTCTTCTTCGCGTAGGTGTAGATGTCGAGAAAATCGCGCCGCGCGAAGATTTCCCCGCCGGTGTAAAGGAGCCACAGGCAACCGGCGTCGGCGAGTTCGTCGAGCAGCCGACAGTGCTCGGCCAAGGTGAGCTCGCGATCGCGCGCCCCTCCGTCCGTCATCGGCAGATTGTTGTAGCAGTGCAGGCACTCGAGCGGGCAGCGGCGGGTGACTTCGATGGTGCCGTTCAGCGGCACGCGCGCCGCCGCCCACCGGTTCTGGAACGCCTCACTGAAGGTCGCGTAGCTGAGCGTCTCCATGAGCACCACTCCTACGCGGAGGCGGGCGCGTCAGCGACTAATCCGCGCGATCGCAGCGACTCGACGAACTCGAGGACGTCGTCGGTAGCGGTCTGGACGGACACGTCGAACTCGCTGGCGATCGCAGCGGCGATCCGCTCGCTGGTGGTCGGCGATCGCAGCAGTTCCCAGATCCGGGAGGCGACCGGATTGAGCACGTAGATCGCTTCGAGATCCATCACGTGCCCGGTCACCGGCACGATGAGTGTCTCGCCGGCGATCTGCCGGGTGACATACGAGCGGCGTTCGTCGGCGTGCTGCACGATGAAGCGGGCGTGATCCATGGCGCCGTCACGACTGGCGACGTGATGATACACGGAAACGATCGCTCAGGAGCGGCGCCGCACGGCCCCGACCGTGATCGATCGGCACGCCTCGATCGCCTGAACAATCGTGCGTCTCGTCCATGCCGCCGTCATGCCTGCACGATGACGCAGCCAGCCGCCCGGCAGCGCGATCGAGCGGCCGCGGCGCCGTACGGCAACGATCCGCGCCACGATGTCGCCTGCGCCGACGAACACGTCGGACGCGCGCTGGTTGTCGCCGCGCAGCGCGAAGCGACGATCACGGCCGTCGCCCGCAATCGAGACGATGCGGTGCGCGAGCACCCGGCCGCGATGGCGGCACAACAGCAGGTCGCCTCGCGCGACGTCAGCGATCGACACCGGCGCCACCGTGATCAGTTCGCCGTCGCGAATCGTGGGATGCATACTGCTGCCTTCGGCGCGGAATCGCACCAGCGTCCCGCTCCCGAGCGCGTGCTCCATCACCTCGGCGAAAAGTCCTGAGTCCCGCATGCGCGCGAATGGGAGAGTGTATCCTGGCTCTCGGTCGCTGCCGCGCTCTGAGGTACAGTCACCTCACCCGTGACCTCGAAGTCCTCGATCGCGCTCGATGCTGACGCCACTGGCCGGTGCCGCGATGTGGCGGTCGCGCTGCTGTCTGCGTCCGCCGCTCCTGACTGGTTCGAGTCGATCGACATCGGGTCGTTTCTCGCGCTCGCTGAACAGGATGGCCTGCTCGGACTCCTGTACGGCGCCGTCGACGCGCGGGCTGACGCCGCTCGCTTCCCGCCAGCCCTCCTCGATGGGCTGCGCGCTGGCGCGCATCGTCAGGCGGCGCGAGAGCTGGTGCAACGCGTCGAGCTGCAGCGCGTGATCGCGGCACTGCACGCCCGCGGCGTGCGCGCGCTCTTGATGAAGGGCGCATCGCTCGCCTTCGACGTCTATCCCGATCCCGCCTGGCGTGTGCGCTCAGACGTCGATCTCTTCATCCGCGCCGCCGATCGCGCCGCCGCGCGCGGCTGTCTGGCGGATCTCGGATACATCGGGCAGCCCGAGGTATCCGGACGCCTCATCGCCTATCAGTTTCACTGCGAGCGTATCGACGCCGGCCGTGTCCGCCATCTGTTCGACGTGCACTGGAAGATCGCGAATCCGCAGCGGTTCGCCGACGCCGTCGGATTCGATGAGCTCGCCGCCGCGGCCGTGCCGCTGCCGCAGCTCGCTCCGCATGCCCGCGGCCTCGCCAGGCCCCACGCGCTCTGGCTGGCCTGCGTGCATCGTGCGGCGCACCACTACGATGAGCAGACGATCGTCTGGATCTACGACGTGCATCTGCTGATGCGCGTGCTCGATGCGGCGGGTCTCGGGCAATTCGTCGCATTGGCAGAGCGGACGGGAGTTCGGAGGATCTGCCTGCGTGCGCTGATGCTGGCACGGGAGCGGTTCGGCACGCCGGTCGCCTCGTCGGCGATCGCTGCTCTCGACGCGGCACCATTGGACGAGCCGTCAACCATGTTCCTCGAACCCCGGATGCGCAGGGTCGACCTGCTGCTCGACGACGTGCGCGTGTTACGACGCTGGTCCGACCGGCTCACGCTGCTCAAGGAGCATCTGCTGCCAGACGCCGCCTACATGCGCCGCACGTACGCACCCGGCTCATCGGCGCCGATCGGATGGTTGTACCTCCGCCGCATCGCGACCGGCACGTCGAAGTGGTTCCGTCACTGACGTGCGACGGCAGTCATAAACGAGTGCCATGAACGTCGTTCCTTACGATCCCCGCTGGGCCGTCGATTTCGAGGAGGAGCGCGCGCGGCTTCGCGTGGCGCTCGGCGATGTCGCGGTGCGGATCGACCACAACGGCTCGACCGCGGTGCCCGGGCTGGCCGCCAAGCCGATCATCGACATTCAGGTGTCGGTCTCCTGCCTGCAGGACGCCGGTTCGTATGCACCTGTGCTCGAACGGCTTGGCTACGTCCACATGCGGCATGCAGACGACGACCGCTGCCCGTTCTTCTACCGGCCGGCTCAGTGGCCGCACACCCATCACGTGCACGTGGTCGAGGCGGGCGGTGACGAGGAGCGCCGGACGCTCGCGTTCCGCGACTACCTGCGTCGCCATCCCGAGGCGGCGCGCGAGTACGCGCAGCTCAAGCGCGATCTCGCGGCGCAGCACGATGGATTGACGGCGGAATCCCGCGAAGCGTACGCGGAAGCCAAGACTTCGTTCGTGAACCGGATCGTGGCTGACGCCCTGCGGACCTCGTAGGGCCAGCCACGTGGTCATCGGGTTCGCCGTGTAGAATCGCAGTGGAGGACGGAATGGAGACGCACGTGAAGGTGTTCGCCGTGCTGCAGATTGCGCTCAGCGCGCTCTGCCTGCTCGCCGCTCTCGGGCTGACGCTGGTGTTCATCGGCGGCTTCGGCGCGGCGAGCGTGAGCGACAATCCGGACGCCGCGATCGCGTTGCCGTTCATCGGCGTCACCGGTGTCGCCCTGGTCTCGTTCCTGCTGGTGCTCGCGCTGCCCGGAATCGTCACCGGCATCGGACTGCTGCGGCTTCGGCCGTGGGCGCGCGTCCTCGGGATCGTTCTCTCGATCCTCGGCCTGATGGGGTTCCCGCTCGGTACCGTCATCGGTGTCTACGGCCTGTGGGTGCTGTTTTCGAAAGACACCGAACGCCTGTTCAGCGCGCAGCCGTCGCCGACGTCAATCTAACCGCGTAACCCCGACTCTCGGACACCAACGATGCCGATCCTCGGTCTTCATCACGTCACCGCGACCGTCGACGATGCGCAGGACGATCTCGATTTCTGCCTCGACGGGCTCGGGCTGAGGCTCGTCAAGAAGACGGTCAACTTCGACAATCATTTCGTCTACCACTTCTATTACGGCGCCGACGGAAGCGGCGCGCCCGGCACGATCTGGACGACCTTCCCGTACAAGGGACACGGCGTGCGGGTCGGCAGCAAGGGCGCTGGACAGGTCACCGTCACTTCCTTGTCCGTTCCAACCGGCTCGCTCGATTTCTGGCGGCTGCACCTCGGGGATCGCGCAGTCGCGGCGACGGATCTGCCGCCGCGCTTCGACGAGCCGGTGATCCGCTTCGCCGACCGATCCGGACTCACCTTCGAGCTGATTGCGACCGGACGGGACGCACGCCCGCCATGGGTTGCCGACGGCTTCGCGGCGGACCATGCCATCCGCGGGCTGCACAGCGTCACGCTCGTCGTCCGTGATGCCGCGCCGACCGTCGATCTGATGACGCGGCTGCTCGGTTACACCGTCGTCGATCGCATGGACGTCCGGTTCCGTCTCGCGGTGAACGGCGGCGGGCCAGGCCGGACGATGGACGTCACCGAACACCCCGAAGCGGCGCTCGCAGTCAACGGTCTCGGCACCGTGCATCACGTCGCGATGGCGATCACGAGTCCGGAGGAACAACTGCAGCTGCGCGAGGCGTTGATTCGCTACGGCTGCAAGGTGACCGAGGTGCGCGATCGCTGCTATTTTCAGTCGATCTATTTCCGCGAGCCGGGTGGCGTGCTGTTCGAGGTCGCGACCGCTGCGCCGGGGTTCACCGTGGACGAGGACCTGCCGTCGCTCGGCCGCGCGCTCAAGCTGCCGCCCTGGGAGGAACCGAATCGCGCCAGCATCGAGCAGATGCTGCCGCCGGTCACATACTGATGCGATTCTTCGCGCTCACCTACGACGTCGTGTCCGATTTCGGCAGCCGGCGGCTGGCGTTCCGCGAGGCACACCTGCGTCTCGTCCGCGATGCGCACGAGCGCAGCCTGCTCGTGCTCGCCGGTGCACTCGGCGATCCGCCGGACGGTGCGCTGCTGGTGTTCCGCAGCGAGCGCGCCGCCGCGGTGGAGGACTTCGCGCGCGCCGATCCGTACGTGCGCGAAGGGCTGGTCACTGCCTGGCATGTCCGTCCGTGGAACGTCGTGATCGGCGGAGAGGCGGCCGCACCGCCGCCGGCGCTCTGATGATCGAGCGGGTCTGGAGCGCGCGCACGACGCGCGAAGGCGCGGTGGCCTACACCGGACACTTTCGTGAGATGGTGCTGCCGCAACTTGCGGTAATCGACGGCTATTGCGGCGCGCGCCTCCTCGAACGCGAGCACGACGGCGGCATCGAGGTCGTCGTCGTCACGCGGTGGCAGACTCTCGACGCGATCCGCGCCTTCGCCGGTCATGACCTCGATCGCGCGGTGGTGCACGACGCCGCGGCGGCGCTGTTCATCGACTACGATCGCAAGGTCCGCCACTTCGGGGTCGTCATCGACGCGACGCCCTCCTAGGGCATGTTCCGATTGGGTGTCGCGCGAGGGCTTCAGCCGAGCGTCAGCGGATCCGCCGACGAAGGCAACAAGGCACGAAGTCACGAAGACGAGGATTATGGCGATCAGCGAAGATCCCGAAGGTCACGAAATCAGGGCACTCGCCAGCGCAGTGTCCTTTGCCGGGCGGCGCGTCCTCGAGATCGGCTGCGGCGATGGGCGGCTGACAGCGCGGTACGCGCCCGACGCTGCGGACGTGATCGCGATCGATTCCGATGCCGAGGCGGTGGCCGCGCTCGCCGCCGAGCGGATGCCGAACGTCGTCGCGCGGGTGCTCGGCATCGAGCAGCTCGACGCGGCGCCACACAGCGCGGACGTCGTCTTGTTCGCGTGGTCGTTGTGATGAATTGCCGAGGAGGGCATGGTCGATGCCCTGCGCCGTGCACATCGAACGGTCGCGCCGGACGGCATCGTCGTCGATCTGCATCCGGATGCGTCGCCGCCGGTCGTTGAAATCGGCAGCCGTCCGACCGGTCATGTCGACGTTGAAGACGGCGCCCACCGTCACGCCGCCGCGGATGCCACGATCGCGACGGTGGTCCGCGACGGGTTGTTCGCGATCGAGCGAGTCGTCGAATTCGCCTTCCATACGCACGCCGACACGATCGACGAACTTCGCGACTACATCGAGGAGAACTGGCGGAACGCACGACTTGACGACCTGACGGTCAGCCGCACACGCGAGGCGGCGCGCGAGATGCCTGGCGAGCGGCCGCGCGCGCGCGAACACGTGATCCTCACGGTCATGCGGCCGCGACGGCAGCCCGTCGTGTAGCGCAATGCGGACGTCGGGGAAGGCCCGCTGATAGGTCTCGGTGCCCAATGATCCCAGTGCCAGTGCGAGTTCACGATCCAGCGCACCGGTTGATCGGTGAGCCTGCGGATTGCAACGAGCACGGCGGCCGAGGCCGCTGGTGTGCCGTCACACGCAAACCATCCGAGTCACCAGGTTTGTGTTTGCACGGCCCTTCACGTTGCATCCGCCCGCTTCGCGGGCGTCGCGGCCGTGGCCGTTACCATCGGGACGCGAATCGGCGCGGCCGTGGGCCCCGCCGGCATCGTCGACGCTACGGAAGTTTGAATGCGACCAGTTCGGCAGAATAGCCGGCGCCGCTGATTGCAAGGACGACGTACTGCTTGCCGTTGTAAAAGTATGTCATCGGCGAGCCGGTCTGCGGTGCCGGCATGAACACCGAGCCTGCGTCCGCGCCTGTCGCTTTGTCGTACGCGCGCAACAGCGCGCCGCGCTGACCGTTCGCCTGCGTCGCAAATCCGCCTTCTCCCGCGATCACGAGATTCTTCGTCACCAGGACGCCGATCCGTCCCTGCCGTCCGGTCCGTGGAATCGTCAGCCCTTTCAACGCCGGATTGTTCTTGATGTTGTCAGGCGTGTCGCCGTGCGCGATCTGCCACGCCATCGTGCCCTTGTTCATGTCGAGCGCGGTGATCCGGCCGTAGGGCGGCTTGATGAGCGGCAGACCTTGCACCGTGGGCCCACCGCCGCCGCCTTCGCCACCGCCGCGTCCACCACCGCCGCCTGCAGCCGGCGGCTGGATCGGTGATCCCGCTTCCGTGACTTGCGGAGCACCGCCGCGTGCACCGCCGGTTGCGGGTTGCTCGCCGCCGCCGCGTCCGCCGCGCCCGGCATTCGCACTCGGCACCGCATTCGGATCGCGTGCGGTACCTTGCACCCAGTCGAAATCCGAGCGCGTCGGGTCGGGCTTCACGAGACCGAGCACGGTTGGCGCAGTATTCGTGAAGATGTAGAACATCTTCGTCTCAGGATCGAAAGCGCCGCCCTGCCAGTTCGCGCCGCCGGTTGCGCTCGGCAGCATCAGCGTCCCGAGAGGACCCGGCCACGTGCTCACGACCGGTGGCGTGAAGATCGGTCCGGTCTTGTAGCGCGACGCGACCTTGATCGCTTCCTCGCGAAGCGCCGGCGTGAAATCGATCAGATCGTCGATGGCGACGCCCTGTCGATCGTACGCCGGCGGCTTGGTCACGAACGGCTGCGTCGGTGCGTACCACTCGCCCGGCACGGTCCCTTTTTCTACCGGCCGCTCTTCGATCGGCCACACCGGTTTGCCGGTCACACGATCGAACGTGTAGATCCATCCCTGCTTCGTCGGCTGGCCGATGGCCTTGATCGGACGTCCGTCGAGGACGAGATCCATGAGGATCGGCGCGCAGGGGATGTCCATGTCCCAGATCCCGTGGTGCACCAGCTGGAAGTGCCACTTGCGCTGACCCGTCTTCAGATCCAGCGCGACGAGGCTCTCGCCGAAGAGGCCGGCGCCGGGACGATGGCCGCCGTAGTAGTCGCCGGTTGGCAGTTCAACGGGGAGGAAGACGGTGTTGGTGTCCTCGTCCACCGTCATCTGCGACCAGACGCCGGCGTTGCCGGTGTAGGACCACGAGTCCTTCTCCCACGTGTTGTTGCCGAACTCGCCGGCGAGCGGGATCGTGTGGAAGATCCAGAGCCGCTTGCCGCTCTTCGCGTCGTAGCCGCGGATGAATCCTTTTTCGTGAATGCGGCTCTTCGGCGCGCCGCCCGGCAGATGCGCCGCGCCGACGACGATCACGTCCTTCGCGATCATCGGCGTGGCGTGCAGGCCCATTTCCCCCTTCTCGAGATCGATCGGCTGATCGTCTTCCTCTTTCAAGTCGACGATGCCGCTCTTGCCGAAGCCGGCGGCAAGCATGCCGGTCTTCGCGTCGAGCGCGATCATCTGATAGCCCGGCGTGACGTAGACGATGCGGGGCCGCTCGCCGCTGCTGCCCGGCCAGTAGGAGAGTCCACGTCCGGACAACTGGCGGGGCGCCGCCTCGCCGCGCTTGCCTTCGTTCTCGCTGTGCATCCACAGCATCTCGCCGGTGGCCGCGTCGAGCGCGACGACGGCGCGCCGGGTGCCGGCGGTCGAATACACGACGCCGTCGACCATCAACGGCGTCCCCTCAAAATTGAACTCGGGGCGCGGGCCGAGCGCATCGGCCTTGAAGCGCCATGCGACCTCGAGCTTGTTGAAGTTATCTTTGGTGATCTGGTCGAGCGGCGAGTACCGCGTGCTGGCCAGATCGCCGCCGTAGGTCGGCCACTCG
>DATFXR010000133.1:0-10018 GCA_035315685.1 Vicinamibacterales bacterium
CGCGGGTGGCCGCGAACGGGGCCGCCCCGCCGGGCGCGGAGCCGTGGGCCGTGACAAGTGCTCTTCTGGCGAGCACCCGGTGGGGCTGTTCGCGGACAGGACCCGCCTCGAGCTAATTTTGCAACGCACTCTAAGGTTCTAAAGTTCTAAGGTTCCAAAGTTCTAGAACCCTAGAACCTTGCGAATTCGTATCGTGTTGCGTCCTTGAAGCGCTTCTCGTACATGGCGAACGCGACGCTCGGGCGCACTTCGAAGATCGGGCCCATCTCCGGATCGAGCTTCCACGGCTTGTACTTCTTGTGATACACGGGCGCGAGGCGCTCGATGACGGCAGTGTCGGACACGATCGCGGCCGTGCCCTCGACAATCACGACTTCCGCCGTCTTCTCGGTGCAGACGACGCACGACGGGTTGGCGGCGAGATTGCGCGCTTTGCGCGACCGGTTGCCGGTGCTGAAGTAGAAGCGGTTGTCGACCCAGATGCCCCACAGCGGCATCGCGTGCGGCGTCGAGTCGGGGCGGACCGTCATCAGCAGGTAGTTGTGCGATTTCTCGAGGCGCTGGTGCGCCCACTCCCACGACAGCAATCCCTTCTTGCCCGTGGGGAGGCCGTATCCCGGCATGTGCGGACGCGTCGATTTCGGTGTCGCGCGCTTCGCGCGTGTCGTGGGCATGGCGGGAAATCAGAACCTCCACTGCGCGCCAATGCCGGCGCGGTAGATCCTCGACGACACGCCGCGTTCGACCACGCCGTCCGGGAGGCGATCATCGTCGTGCAGTTGATGAAAACGGCCGACTGCGAGGAGCGCGAGATGATCGGAGATATTGAACGTGACGTCCGCGCCGAGGGTGAAGGCGAACACGAAATCGGACACGGTCTCGGAAAACGGTGTGCGTGAGGCCGGCGGCAGGAGCGACGCGGTGGTTCCCTCGCGGAAGGTGTGGCGATATGCGCCGCCGGCCCCCCCGACGGCTGCCAGGCGCACGCCTCCACCGATCCCCGCGCCGAGTTTCGCGGTCCCGCTGAAGACGGTGTCGCGGTGGTGGCTGACGAACGCGTTCGTGGCGCCGCTGGCCCGCTGGCTCTGATCGCCGCTGATCGCGCCTGCGGTACTCACCTCGCCTCCGATCGTGAAGTGGCGCGTCCAGTCGTGGTCGATCGTCGCGATCACCCCGACGGCGGTACCGCCGAAGCCGCGGCCGAGGTAGGGCAGGTCGCTGTCGCCGGAAGCCTGGCTGGAGATGCCAGCAGTGCCGCCGACCTTCGTTTGAGCGCCGGCGGCGCCGGCAACCACCAGCACCATCGTCATCGCGAGCAGCGGAGGCACGAGGCGCATTCACGCAGGATAACAGGCCCCGCAAGAGGAGGAGGTCCGCGAAACGGTGATAGAGTGATCGGCCGCAGTTCTCATAGGAGGAGCACCTGATGACGCGCGTGATGTATGTCGTGTCGGCCGTGACCCTGCTCGCCGTGTCGGCGCTCTCGGCGCAGATGCCGCAGGGACAGAAAATCGGGCTCGGGACCACTCTGCAGCGAGGCTATGCCGGATTCAAACGCAACTTCCAGGCCGCCGCCGAGAAAATGCCGGAAAGCGACTACGGCTTCAAGCCCGGTTCGACGCCGGAGGCGCGTACGTTCGCACAGGTGATCAGCCACATCGCGCAGGCGCAGTTCGGACAGTGCGCCGGGATGAAGGGCACGCCGAACCCGATGCAGGGCAAGAACCTCGAGCAGGAGTTGAAGACGAAGGCCGACGTGACCAAGGCGCTCGCCGACTCGTTCGCGCTCTGCGACGATCTCTTCGCGCAGGTCACCGACGCGAACGCGACCGAGATGGTGAAGGTGGGACAGAACGAGATGACCCGCGCCGGCGCGCTGATCGGCGTCGTCGTGCACGGGAACGAGATGTACGGCACCGCCGCCGTCTACCTGCGCTCGAAGAACCTCGTCCCGCCGTCGACCGAAGCGCAGGGCATGCGAGGACGCGGGAACAATTAAGAATTAAGAAGTAAGAATTAAGAATTCATCGCGCGGGCCGCTTTGCGGCCCGCCTTTACTTGAGGGCTGCCGAGGCGTGACGGCGTGATGCGAACTCTTAATTCTTAATTCCAAATTCTCAATTGCTCGCTTTTACTCCACACGTTCCAGCCTCGGATTGGGGCGATATCCGCGTCCCTGCTTTGCCACCCTCCTCGCATCCACCATCACCACGTCGGCGGTGAAATCGAAGCGCCCGCCGAACAGTGACGATCCGACGCCGTAGGCGTCGACCGGCACCTGGTCACGCTCGAAGCGGGTGATTTTCTCGGCGTCGAAACCGCCGGAGACGGTGATCTTCACGTCGTGAAAGTTCTCCGCGTCGAGCGCCGCGCGGACGAGACGGACGAGCTGCGGGTTGACGCCGCGCGGGTCGAAGTCGCTCATGTACGGCACGATCGAAAGGTCGACCATCAACTCGGACGTGTCGAGCCGTACGCCGTGCAGGCGTGATCCGAGCGCCCGCGCCACGGCGAGCGACGTGCCGACGCAGTCGTTCTCGAAGTCGACCAGCGTGATCACTTTCACGTCGGCGGGGATGATATCGGCGAAGGCTCGCGTCGCAGCGACGGTGTCACCGCCGAAGGCGGCGATGAGCGCATGCGGCACAGTGCCCAGCCCTTCGGCGCCCCACCACGAGGCCTGCGCGTCGGTGGAGACGCCGATTGCGCCGGCGATATGCGCGGCGTAGCCGTCGCCGGTCTGCACGAGCCAGTGATCGAAGCGCGCGGGGAAGAACAGCACCGGCTTCGGCCACGCCGCCTCGACGACGCGACGGGTGTTGGTGGCGACACGCGTGCGGCGCGCGAGGACGCCGAGATACACCGTCTCGAGGTGCGCGAACGCGGCATACGGCCCGGCGATCAGCATCACCGTCTCGCGCGGCGCGACGAAGTCGCCGTCGCGCAGCGCCAGGACGTCGAGATCGTGCCACGAGTAGCCGTCGGTCAGACAGAGTTTCAGGAACGCGATCGCTTCGTCCACACCGCCGAGACAAGCCGCCTGCTTCTGAAACACCTGCATCGTGACTCGCGGGTCGTGCCCGCTGCGGATCAACACGTCGCGCGTGCGCACGAAGTATTTGTCCGAGTAGTAGCCCTGCCGCAGGCGCTCGACCGGCAGCTGAAACCGTTCGGGCGCGACGCGCGCGGCGGGGCGGAGCGGTGGCGGGGCGGTGGTCGTCATCGTAGGCTCGCTGGTCTGGAGGTGCTTGATTTTGTTTTGCTTACTATGTCAGCATTTACACGCCATGCCGGTTCCAGAGGTCTCGATTCTCGGCGAATTCGAGCAGGTCGTGCTGCTGGCGATTCTCCGGCTCGGCTCCGATGCCTACGCGGTGTCGATTCGAGACGAGATTCTCGAGTGCACCGGCCGCGACGTCGCGCGCGGATCGATCTACATCACCCTCGATCGCCTGGAGACGAAAGGATATCTGCGGTCGCGGCTCGCCGATCCCACGCCGGAGCGCGGCGGCCGGGCGAAGCGTTATTACGCACTGCGGCCGAAGGCGGTCGAGGCGCTGAAAGAGAGCCGGCGCGCGCTCGTCGCGCTGTGGCGCGGGCTCGACGGCGTGCTCGCGTGACCGGCCGGCTGCCGCGCGGCGTCGACCTGCTGCTGCGCCGGCTCCTGCCCGGCGATCTTGCGGACCCGATCGCGGGCGATCTGCTCGAGGAGTATCTCGTGGCGCGTGACCGACGTGGCGATCTGCGGGCGACGGCGTGGGTGTGGGCGGAGGCGCTCAGGCTGGCGGCCCTGTTCCGGTGGGAGCGCGTCGCCTGTGGCCGGGGTGTCCCGCCGATTGCCGAGGAGTTGAGAGCCGTAACCGGTTTCTCGGACGACCTTCGCCGCGACGTGATGTTCAGCGCGCGCATGCTCCGACGCCAACCCGGATTCACCCTCGTTGCGCTGGTCGCGCTCGCACTCGGCATTGGCGCGAATACCGCCGTCTTCAGCGTCGTCGACGCCGTGCTGTGGCGGCCGCTGCCGTTTCCCGACGCTGGCCGGGCGATGCAGCTCGCGGAACAGCGCCCGCGCGAGAGCCGCTGGTTCGGTCCCGTCGCGCCGGCCGACTTCTTCGACTGGCAGCGCGATACGCGTTCGTTCGCATCGCTGGCCGCCTGGTCCTTTTCGTCACCGTCGGGCGCGTACAACCTGACGGGCGCGGGCGAGCCCGAGCGCATTCAGCCGCTGAAGGCGTCGCCGTCGTTTCTCGCCGTGCTCGGCCTGCGGCCTGCGCTCGGTCGCGACTTCCGGCCCGAGGAAGAGATCGTCGGACGCCATCGCGTCGTCTTGCTGAGCGACGGCTTCTGGCGGCGCCGGTTCGGCGGCGATCGCGCGGTGCTCGGGCGGACGGTCGCATTCGACGGCCACCCGTTTGAGATCGTCGGCGTGCTGCCCGCGGCGTTCTGGTGGCCGACGCATCCGGACGTCGTGGTGCCGCTGGCGCTCAGCGGCGAGGACAAGGCGCTGCGCGGCGCCCACTTCCTCAACGTCGTCGGGCGGCTGCGTGATGGCGTGTCGCCGGCGCAGGCACGCGACGATCTCGGGCTGATTGGCGCCCGCCTCGCGCAGCGCTATCCTGCCGAGAACGCGAACCACGCGCCCAACCTGCGTCCGCTGCGCGAGGCGCTGGTGGGCGACGTGCGGCAAGCGCTGCTCGTCCTGCTCGGAGCGGTCGCCTTCGTGATGCTGATCGCCTGCGCGAATGTCGCGACGCTGTTGCTGGCGCGCGCGGCGAGTCGCCGGCAGGAGCTGTCGGTGCGGCGCGCCGTCGGCGCGAGCCGGCGCCGGATCGCGCAGCAGATGCTCACCGAGAGCGTCGTTGTCGCGTTCCTCGGCGGGGCGGCCGGCGTGCTCGTCGCGGCCGGGGCGCTCGCGGCGTTTCGCCGCATCGCGCCGGTGCAGTTCGCCGGGCTGCCGGGCGTCGAGCGGGCGGGCATCGACGTACGCGTGCTGCTGGCAGCGGTGCTGTTCTCGGCAATCACGGCGGCGATTTTCGGCATCGCGCCGGCGCTGATCTCGTCCGACGCGGGGCTCGGCGCGGCGCTCGCCGACGCGACGCGGAGCTCCAGCGCCGGAGTGCGCGCCCAACGTCTGCGCTCCGCCCTCGTCGTCATCGAGCTGGCGCTGTCGATCGTGTTGCTGGTCGGCGCCGCGCTGCTGATCGTGAGCTTCAGGAACGTGCTCAGCGTCTCGCCCGGGTTTCAACCGTCGCAGCTCGTGATCGCGCGCATCTCGCTGCCGGCAGCGCGGTACGGCGAGCACGGCCGCGTCGTCGCGTTCTTCGACGCGCTCTACGACCGGCTGCGCGGCGCCGCCGGCGTCGAGCACGTGGCGGCGACGACGTCGCTGCCGTTCGACGGTCTGGATTCACGCCTCGACTTGCGGATCGAGAACCGCGACGACGAATTCCCGTTCCCGATCCGCGCCGACCCGCGACTGGTCTCGACCGACTATTTTCGGACAATGGGGATTCCGCTGATCCGCGGCCGTATCTTCTCGGATCGCGACGCCGAGTCGTCGCCGAACGTCGTCGTCGTCAACGAGGCGGCGGCGCGCCGCTACTGGGCCGGCCGGGATCCGATCGGACGCCGCATCAGCCTCGGCGCCCGGAACGACTGGCGTCAGATCGTCGGCATCGTCGGCGACACGCGTCACGAGGGCCTCGACGCCGATGCCGAGCCTGCGGCCTTCCTGCCGCAGCAGCAGCGGTTCACGAGCCTCGGCGCCGGTTTCGAACGGACGGTGACGCTGATCCTGCGCACCGACCGCGATTCGGCGACCGTGACGCCGGCGCTGCGTGCGGCGGTCGCGAGCGTCGATGCCGAACTGCCCGTGGGACTGCTGCGGCCGATGGACGATGTCATCGGCGAATCGGTCGCGCCGCGCCGGCTCAACTTCCTTCTCGTCTCGGCGTTCGCGGCGATCGCGATGGGGTTGACGGCAACGGGGCTCTACGGCGTAATGGCCTACCTCGTAGCGCAGCGGACGCGCGAGATCGGCGTGCGCATGGCGCTCGGCGCGTCGCGGCCGGCGGTGCTCTTGATGATGCTGCGTGAGGCCGGAGCGATGACGGCGACCGGAATTGCCGTCGGTCTGGCAGGGGCCCGGGCGCTGTCCCGCTTTCTCGCGACGCTGCTCTTTGGCGTGAGCGCGACCGAGCCCATGATTTACGTGGCGGTCGCCCTCCTGCTCGCCGCGGTCGCGCTCGTCGCGGTTCTCGTCCCTTCATCGCGGGCGACGCGCGTCGATCCGCTCGTCGTGTTGAGGGAGAGCTGACGCTGAACGGATCACGGTCCGCCTAAAGGCGGACACTACCGGGCGGGGCATGGGGCTCGGGCCTCGGGGCTAGCCGTGACTCTGGATTGCAGCTAGCCCCCAGCCCCCAGCTGCTGCGATGCGAGCGTACGCGGCCACGCGAGTTGAATAGGCCCACCTGGTCTTTCAGGACCGCACCGGCCGGCTGCCTGGTTCGATATTCGATTTGCGTAGAATAGCCGACGCTGTACGAACTGCATCCCGGGTCTGTGTCGGTCGTCCTTTAACGAGAGGATGGTGTCATGCAGCGCCTGCGATGGATCGAACGTCACCCGAAGGCATGGAGAGTAGCGGCAGCCGCCCTGTTTGCGGTCGCATGTGCGACGGTACCGGCGATCGCGGTCAAGCATCGAGACCTCGGACACGATGTCCTGGGACCGAACGATGGGTGGGCCGCAGTTGGCTCCGGAACCACTGGAGGATCGCTGGCTGCTCCCGATCAGATCTACGTCGTCACGAACCGTCGAGAGCTCATTGCCGCGCTGAACAACGGCGTGCCTTCGTCGACCTCGCCGAGCAATCCGTCGAACATCCCGAAGATCATCTACGTCGATGGCGAGATTGAGGGCAACGTCGACGATGACAACAACCCGCTGACGTGCGACGACTACAACCGGAACGGCTACACGCTCGAAGCGTATCTCGCCGCGTATGACCCTGCTGTCTGGGGCAGGAAGCTGCCGTCGGGTCCTCTCGAGAGTGCACGAGTCGCCTCGCAGCAAGCCCAGCAGGCTCGCGTTCGAATCCGAATCGGCTCGAACACCACCATCGTTGGCGTCGACAACAAGGCGACGCTCGAAGGTGTCTGGCTGGATATCCGCGGGACGACCGGTCCTGTGGTCAACCGCACGAACGTCGTCGTCCGCAACCTGAGGCTTCACGACACCTTCGACTGCTTCCCGCAGTGGGATCCCACCGACGGCGCCACCGGCAACTGGAACTCGCAATACGACAACATCTCCCTGCGCAACGCCGACCACATCTGGATCGATCACAACGACTTCGCCGACGTTCAGACCGCCGACCAATCGCTGCCGTTTTTCTTCGGCCGCATCTTCCAGGTTCACGATGGCGAGCTCGACATCACGAACGCGTCAAATTACGTGACCGTCTCCTGGAACCAGTTCAGGGAGCATGACAAGGTCATGCTGATCGGGTCGTCCGATTCCGCGACCGCCGACCGCGGTCTCTTGAAGATCACGCTGCATCACAACTTGTTCGAGAATGTGAGCCAGCGCACGCCTCGCGTGCGATTCGGCCAGGTCCACGTCTACAACAACTATTACGTGATCAAGAACAATCCGAACTACGTCTACACCTGGGGAGTGGGAGTCGAATCTGCAATCTACGCGCAGAACAATTTCTTCCGAACCAGTCCGGACGTCACGCCGGACCGGATCATCTCGAGACTCAACGGCACGGCCATTATCACGCTCGATACGCTGCTCAACGCGGCATCGGACAACCACTCCATCGACGTCCGCGCCGAGTACAACGCCGTCAATGATCCCGATCTCACCGACGCCGTTGGCTGGACGCCGACGCTCGTCGCCGAGTTCGACGAGACCTTCAAGGTGCCGTCTCGCATCAAGAGCCGCGCCGGTCCGTTCAACTGGCAGTGAAGTCTCGTCGCGGTCGTCGTGTTGAGGAAGAGCTGACGCTGAACGGATCACGGTCCGCCTAAAGGCGGACACTACTGGGCCGGGCTTGGGGCTCGGGGCTAGCCGTGTCTCTGAAACGTAGTAGCCTCCAACCCCAGCTCCCAGCCCCAAGCTGCTACGATGCGCGCGTGTCGTTGACGACGCGCGTGCTCATCGGTCTCGTCGCCGGTTTTCTGCTCGGGCTTGCACTCGCGGCCCGCCATGTGCCCGGCGGCGACGCGGTTCTGTCGACGCTCGCGATCGCCGGCACGATCTTCATCAACCTCATTCGCATGACGGTGCTCCCGCTGGTCGCGGCGATGCTGGTGGCAAGCGTCGGCTCGCTTGCTTCGTCCGGCGCGCTCGGCCAGGCCGGGTCACGCGCCGCACTCCTGGCAGTCGTACTGCTGGTCGTCGTGACGCTGGTCACCGTTCTCGTTGCCGCGCCGACGCTCGCGGCAATCGACATCGATCAGATGGCCGCCATGGCGCTTCGACCGCCGTCCGCCCCTGGCGCCGCAGGCGGACCACCGACGGCCGGCGCGCCGTCGATCGCACAATGGTTCGTCGATCTGGTGCCGCCGAACGTCGTCAAGGCGGGTGCCGACGGCGCAATGCTCCCCGTGATCGTGTTCTCCGTGCTGTTCGGCCTCGCGCTTGCCGGCGTCACCGCCGATCGGCGCGACTCTGTACTGCGCGGCGTCGAGGGGATTGCCGACGCCATGCAGCGGCTCGTCGCCTGGATTCTCGAGCTGGCGCCGATTGGCGTTTTCGCGCTCGCCGCGCCGCTCGCGTCGAAGCTGGGGCTGGCGGCGGCGGGCGCGGTCGCCGCATACGTTGCGCTCGTCGTCGGGCTGACGATCGGGGTGGGTATCGCGATCCTGTATCCGCTCGGCGTCGTCGCGGCGCGGATGCCGCTGCGGCAGTTCGTCGCCTATTGCATGCCTGCCCAGGCCGTCGCGTTCGCGTCGCGATCGTCGCTGGCCGCCTTGCCGGCCATGGTCGAGAGCGCGGAGCGCGCCGGTCTGCCGCCAGTGGCAGCCGGCTTCATCCTGCCGCTCGCCGCCTCGGTGTTCCGCATCGGCGGCGCCGTGGCGATGCCGGTTGGCGCGCTGTTTCTGGCACGGCTCTATGGAGTTCCGGTCTCGACGCCGCAGCTCGCGTCGGTCGTCTTCGCGACGGTGCTCGCCTCGTTCGCGGTGCCCGGCATTCCGGGCGGCAGCATCATCGCAATGGTGCCGGTCCTCGCCGCGGCAAACGTGCCTGTCGACGGCATCGGAATCCTGCTCGCGGTCGACACGATCCCGGACATGTTTCGCACGACCGAAAACGTCACCGGCAGCCTGACGCTGGCGGCGATCCTGGGCCGCCAGCACAGCGCCGACGCCGTTCAAATCACCCTTTGAAGCCGTGGTGGCCTTCGTGGCCTTGTCTCTACGAAGGAATTCGTATTGACACTACGAAAGACGTCGTAGATAATCGACGGCCATGAAGGCTCTCCGCCGAAAGCCGACCGACGCCGAGCTCGCGATCCTCCGCGTACTGTGGGCGCGCGGCCCGAGCACCGTGCGCCAGGTTGCCGAAGAGATGGGCCGCGAAAGCAGCTACACCACGGTGCTCAAGCTGCTGCAGATCATGACCGAGAAGCGGCTCGTCCGCCGCGACGAGTCGTCGCGCACGCACGTCTACGAGGCTGCCTCCTCCCAGGATCAGACGGAGCGGCAGCTGGTGAGCGATCTGCTGGATCGCGTGTTCGACGGATCGGCGGCGAAGCTGGTGCTTCAGGCGCTCGCGGCGACGAAAACGACGCCGGAGGAGCTCGACGAGATCAAGAGGCTCATCGCCAGCAGGACGGGAGGGGCCCGATGACGCCGCTGCTGCGGACCGCCGGATGGACGCTGGTTCATTTCATCTGGCAGGGCGCCGCGATCGCCTTGGTCATCGCGACGGCGCTCCGCCTGCTGCGCGATCGGTCGGCCGACGCACGGTATCTTGTCGCCTGCACCGGCCTGGTGCTGATGAT
>DATFXR010000134.1:0-8638 GCA_035315685.1 Vicinamibacterales bacterium
CGCCCTGATGATCGGCGCGATGTTCCCGATCATTCACCTGGGCCGGCCGTGGCTGGCGTTCTGGTTGATCCCGTACCCGAGCAACCGGCTGATCTGGCCGAACTTCAGGTCGCCGCTGGTCTGGGACTTCTTCGCGATCAGCACCTATCTCACCGGCAGCGTGCTGTTCCTCGTACTGCCGATGATTCCGGACTTCGCGCTGGTCCGCGATCGGACGACCGGCCTGCGGCGCCGGATCTACGGCCTGCTCGCGCTCGGCTGGCGCGGCACGCCGAAACAGTGGCACCGGCTCGAGTCGGCGATGCAGATCATGGCGATCGCGATCATTCCGGTCGCCGTCTCCGTGCACACCATCGTCTCGTTCGACTTCTCGATGGCGCCGGTGCCGATGTGGCATTCGACGATCTTCGGGCCCTACTTTGTGGCCGGCGCGATCTTCAGCGGCATCGCCGGCCTGATCATCGCGATGGCGGCGCTGCGCAGGTTCCTCCACCTGGAGGACTACCTGCATCCGATTCACTTTCAGAACCTCGGCAAGCTGCTGCTGATGATGAGCCTGCTGTGGGGCTATTTCGTGTTCGCCGAGCGGCTCACCGTCTGGTACGGCAACGAGAGCGCCGAGGTCGAGGTGCTGCGAGCGACGCAGACGGGGACGTTCGCGCCGCTCTATTGGACGATGGTCATCTGCAACTTCGTCCTGCCGCTCGCGATCCTGTCGTTCAAGCGGCTGCGGACGATCACCGGCTGCGTCATCGCCTCCTTCGGCGTCTGCATCGGCATGTGGCTCGAGCGCTTCCTGATCGTGGTGCCTTCGCTCAGCCACAAGTACCTGCCGTACCTGTGGGGCAGCTACCGGCCGCGGCCGATCGAGATCCTGATCACGATTGCCACGTTCGCCGCGATGATGCTCCTCTACACGCTGTTCTCGAAGTTCGTCCCGATCATCTCGATCTGGGAGTTGAAGGTCGGCGAGCACACCACTCACGTCGTCGAACCGCTGGAGATGCACGAGCACGCGCTCGGGGATGTGCATCCATGAGCGCCGTCTACGGGCTGTATACGACGCCGGACGCGGCGCAGCGCGCCGTCAATAACCTCCGCGCCGCCGGCGTACCCGAATCGCAGATCACGGTCATCTCGTCCGAGCCGTTCGAGGAGCACGAGTTCGCGCATCGCGACAAGGCGACGGTGATGGGATGGATTGCGCTCGGCGGCGCGATCCTCGGCCTGTCGATCGCAACCTGGCTCACGCGCATGACCGAACTGGCCTGGCCGCTGCCGACTGGCAACATGCCGATCGTCGCGTGGTGGCCGAACCTGATCATCATGTTCGAGCTGACGATGCTCGGCGGCATCCTGGCCGCGGTGATCACGTTGCTCGTCACCGGGCGGCTCGTGCGCCGGCGGCCGCCATTTTACGATCCGGCCGTCAGCGACGGCCGCATCCTCGTCGGCGTCGAGGGGCGCGCTGATGGCGCCGCCGTGGAACGGGCGCTGGTTGGCGGCGAAATACGGCGACAGTAGGTCAGTTCAGTCGCAAGTCGACAGTCAGCCGCAGGTCGCAAGTCGACCGACTTGCGACTGTGACCTGCGACTGACTTGCGACTGATGACTTGCGACTGACGACTATACCGGTTCCCCCATCCTCAGTTCGTACCAGTTCACCCGACGCGTCGCGAACATCAGCAGCGCGAGCATCGTGAACAATCCGATCGATCCCGCCAGCAGCGCATAGTCCTCGAGCCGCAGCAGCAGGTACAGAAAGCCGTACAACGCCACCAGCCCGCCGCCCATCGAGATCCCTTCCACGCGGCCGCCGAGCACTCGCGCGGAGTAGAGCGCAATCAACACGGTGGTGGCGACGCTGGCGCCGACATACGCGACGTCGAACCCGAGATGCTCGGACAGCGAGACCAGCAGCAGGTAGAAGACGCACATCGCGAAGCCGACAAACGAGTACTGAATGGGATGCAGCAGTCGCGCGCGACCGATCTCCCACAGAAAGAACACGACGAACGTCATGACGATGAACAGGACCGCGTACTTCACGGCTCGCTCGGCCTGCTGATAGATGTCCACCGGCTGCAGCAGGCTGACGCCGAACGACGACGCGTCCGCCTGCGCTTTCATCTGCGCGCGATCGACGGCGTGTCCGGTCCACTGCGGCGGATAGCCGCGGCTGAAGTAGGGAACCGTCCACCGCGCGCTGAATCCGGTCGCGCCGGTTTCGCGAGACGCCGGCAGCGGCGCGCCGATGAAGCTTGGATGCGGCCATGTCGAGGCGATCTGCAGCGACGTCTGGCTGCCGGTTGGCAGGATTCGCAGATCGCGACTGCCGTTCACGTCCAGTTCGATCGTGAAGGGAATCGTGCCTCGCTCGGCGACGACGGCCAGCCCGCTCGTGCGCGCGTGCAGGCCAGACGTGAAAATCGCCACTTCGTCCGCCCCCGGTTCGAGCGGGACGTCTTTACCCATCCAGTTCAGCACCAGCCGCTTCGCGATCCCGCGCGGATCGGCGATGCCGACGCTGATCGTCGCGTCGTCCCAGAGCGTTTGCGACGGAACCGGCCGCAGCGTCGTCACGTCGGGACGCAGGAAGGTCCCCCTGATGGTGAGATGCGCGCGATACACCACGACCTTGAAGAGTCCGCGCTGGAGCACGAGCGGCTCGAGCGTAGCGGCGACGTCGAGCGTCTCGGGCAGAAAATACGCGCGCACCTGTGTCTGCTTCATCGCGCCGTCCGGGTCGATCCAGACCGAGCGGTACGGAACCATCAGGACCGGCCCACCGAGCGTCTGAAAGCCGCCCCACGTCGAACCGATCTCCTGCAGTGCTGCGTCGCGGCGCGTGGTCCGCTCGCTCACCACCGATTGAATCATCTGCAGGGGAATCAGCATCCCGAGCAGGAGCAGCCCCATGACCACGAGCCGAGCCATCGCTGATGTGCGCACCAATGAGTCCTCCGCAATCCAGTAGACGGGCGGTCGATGGCGGCATGGTGGCCGCAGACAGGACGATCGCGGCAGATTGTGGCGGAACAAAGGCGAGCCCGGGGCGGCTGCACGGCGCGCCAGTTGCGATACAGTCGAAACGATGACAGTTCCTGCCGGACGGCTCGTCTGCGTCGTCGAGGATGAGCCGACGATCCGCGAAGCTGTGTGCACGGCGCTTCGCACCGAAGGCTATCGCACCGAGTCGTTCGACGACGGGGTCACCGCGTGGGAGAGGCTGTCGAAGGCGCTGCCCGATCTCGCGATCCTGGACATCGGCATACCGCGCATGGACGGCCTCGATCTCTGCCGCCGACTCCGTTCGCGATCCGAGCAGCTTCCGATCGTGTTCGTCACATCGCGCGAGGACGAGTTCGATCGGGTGCTGGGCCTGGAGATTGGCGCCGACGACTATCTGTGCAAGCCGTTCTCGATGCGAGAGCTGATGGCGCGTGTCAAGGTGCTGCTGCGCCGCGCGGCGCTCGTTGAAGGTGCCGGGCGGGGAGTGGACGATCGCCTGATGGTCGTCGGCGAGCTGACGCTCGATCCGCTGCAGGTGTCGGCGACGTGGAAGGGGCGGCCGCTGGGTCTGACCGTGACCGAGTTCCTGCTGCTGCAGGCGCTCGCCAGGCGCCCGGGCGTGGTCAAGACGCGTGACCAGCTGATGGACGACGCGTATCCCGATCGCGTATCGGTCAGCGACCGCACGATCGACAGCCATGTCAAGCGCATCCGCCGCAAGTTCGAAGCGATCGATCGCGGGTTCGCTGCGATCGAAGGCGTCTACGGAGCCGGCTATCGCTTCGTCCGCGTCGAGCGATGATTGCGCGCCGTCTCCTCGCGTTCAACCTGCTCGTGCTGTTTCTGCCCGGCGCGGCACTCTTCTATCTCGATGTCTACGAGTCACAGCTACTGCGGGAGCTCGAACGGTCGATGGTGCAGCAGGGGCGGCTGGTGGCCGCGGCGGCTTCAGGCAGCTCGGCGATTGACGCGTCAGCCGCCGCGGCGATCCTTCGCCGACTCGACGACAGCGATGCACGTCTGCGGCTGTACGACGGCAGCGGAGCGCTGGTCGCCGACTCGAACCGTCTCCGCGTCGCGCACACCTCGACGCCGGCGGCCTCGGAGTACGAAGCGGTGCTGCCCGGTATCCGCGGGCGAATGCTCTACCGCATCGGCGCGCTCGTCGTGGCGATGCGGCCGCGTCGATCGACGGTCACGACGGCAGGGGCAGATCAGCCGGCGCAGACCGTTCGAACCGCACTTGCCGGGAAGTACGGCGCAGCGACGCGGCCGACGCCCGGCCAGCGCTCGATGACGCTGTTCAGCGGCGTGCCGATCCGGTCTGACTCCGGCGAGATCATCGGTGCGGTGCTCGTATCGCAGACCACGTTTCGCGCGTTGCAGGCGCTGTATGCGGTGCGGCTGCGCGTGTTCGAGATCGTCGTCGTGTCGATGCTGGTCGCGGTGGCGCTGACGGCGATCGCCGCCGCAACCGTCGTCCAGCCGCTCGCACGCCTGCGCCGTGAAGCGTCCGACATCGCCGCGCGCCGGACCAGGCTGCCTGGCCGCTTCGCCGATGTGACGCGGCGCGACGAAGTCGGCGATCTCGCGCGCTCGCTCCAGGAGTTGACCGCGCGCCTCGATGAACACATTCGAACGGTCGAACAGTTCGCGAGCGACGTCTCGCACGAGTTTCGGAACCCGCTGGCCTCGATTCGCAGCGCGGCGGAAATGGCGTCGGTCGCGCCGACGGGCGAGGAGCGCGACCGCTTCCTGCAGATGCTCACGCGCGACGTCGATCGGCTCGAGCGGCTCGTCTCCGGTGTTCGACAGCTCGCGCTGATTGATGCAGAGGTTGAGCAGCAGCCTCTCGATGCGATCGACGTCGGCGCGTTGCTCGGTCAGCTGGTTGCAGGCGTCCGTCTCGCCGATCCGGCTTGTGCGCAGATCCTGCTCTCGCTGGATCCGAGGCCGGCGATCGTCCGGGCGACCGCCGATCGTCTCGTGCAGGTGTTCGAGAATGTCCTCGGGAACGCAATCAGCTTCGCGCCGCGGGGCACCACGGTGGATGTCACTCTCGATCGAACGGACGACCGTTGCTGCCGCATCACGGTCGCCGACCGTGGCCCCGGCATACCATCCGCGCATCTCGCACGCGTGTTCGATCGGTTCTTCAGCTATCGCCCCGATTCGCTCGCCGATCGAACACACACCGGCCTCGGGCTCTCGATCGCGCGGACGATCGTTCACGGGTTCGGCGGCGCGATTACCGCCGAGAATCGGTGCGGCGGCGGTTCCTGCTTCGTGATCAAGCTGCCGCTTCTCATGGGCGCGGGACCCGAGCGGTACAATCGAACCGGCGCTGATGGCGCAGCGCGAAGGCTTTAGCCGCGCGAGAGCGGCGCCTCCCGCTCTACTGATGTGGACTTTTGTGCGACGCGCATTCGAGCGAACTCCTACGGTGATCGGCGCGGGGGCGGCGGCACTCTTGGCAATCGTGTGCGCGAACGCCGCGGCGACCAGCGTGTTCTGGGGCCAGTGGGGCCGCACCGCGCAGCATGATGGGTTCGCGCCAGTCTCCGGCCAGCCAGGATCCACTGTTCTCGCCAACGTCGTCTACGATCCGTTCGTCGACAAGGAGACCGCCAATCCTGACGGCGGCGGCGATTTACTCGTGCACTATCAGACGCCGCTCATCAGCGGCATCGATGTCTTCATGGCGTTCAAGACGGGCCAGTTCTCCACCGTCACCGACTGGCAGGTGCAGACCTGGGGCGAGCGGAAATACACCTGGGTGAACGGCCAGCTCGCACAGCAATGGGAGTTCGTCAGCGACTGGAAGCCGGTGCCATTCTCGTCCGGCAAGGATGGGCCTGGCTGGGAGCCGGTGTTTCACGGCACGCTGACCGACGCGGCGCTGTACCTCCCGGGTTTCGCCGGCACGATCTGGAAGGTGGAGCGCACGACCGGCCGCTCGATCGCGCACATCAATCCCTTCCCGACGGTCGACGCCAACACGTACGCGGTCGGGCCGTTGAGCACCGACGCTGCCGGGAACATCTACTACAACGTCCTGCAGCTCGATGGCCGCGCGAAGGATCCGTGGCTGGTCGACGTCCCGAATGCGTGGCTGGTGAAGGTGAGCGCCACCGACGCACCGACGGCGGTCGCCTGGTCGACGCTCGTGCCGGGCACACCGCAGGCGACCGCGCAGTGCTTCTGGCAGTATTCGACTGACAACCTGCCGTGGCCGCTGCTGAATGCGGCCGGCACGACGGCAGGCCCGCCGACGATCGCGTGCGGGTCGCAGCGGCCGCCCGTCAATACGGCACCGGCGATCGGTCCCGACGGGACGGTCTACGACATCAGCCGCGCCGCCTTCGACGACTACTACGGATATCTGATTGCGGTCGGCAAGGACCTGAAGCCGAAGTGGGCATCCTCGATGCGCAACCGGTTCCACGACGGCTGCGGCACCGCGTCCCTCCCCTCGACCGGAACCCCGGGCGGCTGTCGTCGCGGCGCTCCCGACGGCGTGAGTCCGCCAGATGGCATGCCTGGCTCTGGCCGGGTGCTGGACGACTCGACGTCTGCACCGGTCGTTGCGCCCGACGGATCGATCTACTACGGCGCGTACACGCGGTACAGCTACGGGCAGGGTCGCCTGATGCGATGGTCAGCGACGGGCGACTACTTCGCGACCGCGGGCACAGCCGGCGGATTCGAGTTCGGCTGGGACACCACGCCCGCGATCTTTCAGTACGTCGCCGCGAACGGTACCCCGACGTTCGCAGTCATCACCAAGGAGAATCATTACAACACCGGATCGTACTGCAGCAACGGGACCATCTGCCCGCCGGATCGCAATGCGAACCACCCTCGCTATCCGGAGGAGTACTTCATCACGTCGCTCGCTCCCGACCTGTCGGTGAACTGGCGCTGGCAGAACACCAACACGTCGAGTTGTCGGCGAAGTCCGGACGGCGAGCTCACCTGCACGGTCGATCATCCACGCGGCTTCGAGTGGTGTGTCAACGCACCGGCTGTTGACGTCGACGGGACAGTGTTCGCGAACAGCGAAGACGGCAACCTCTACGAGATCAATCGCAACGGCCTGCTGCTCAACCGGGTGTTCACGCAGCTCGCCATCGGCGCCGCCTACACGCCGCTGTCGATCGGTCCCGACGGACGGATCTACACGCAGAACGCCGGCCGGCTCTTCGCGATTGGATTCTGAACATTCGGCGTCGCGATCTCCAGCCACCAGAGATACGGAGAGGGCGCCCACGAAGACACGAAGAAAGCATTTTTGTACAAGAAAGCGTTCTCGTACAACCAGTCTTCGTGTTCTTCGTGCTTTCGTGGCTTCGTGGGAGGCGGCAGGTTTGTGACGTGTGACGGGGGCCAGGGGCAACGTGCTTACGCCAGGGCTCCGGCGAGCTGTCGCAGAAACAACCCGACGTCGGTGACGATGCCCATCGTCTGCGACGAGCCGCGGTCGGCGAGCTTGGTGACGACGGCAGGGTTGATGTCGACGCAGACCAGACGCACCCACGCCGGCAGCATGTTGCCGACACCGATGCCGTGGAGCATCGTCGAGAGCACGAGGACGAGCGAGACGTCCTGCAGCGCGGCTGCATAGCGATCCTGCGCCTCGACGAGATCCATGACGGTTTCCGGCAGCGGACCATCGTCTCTGATGCTGCCGGCGAGAACGAAGTCCACGCCGCGACGGACGCACTCGTACATGACGCCGGACTTCAACACACCCTGATCGACCGCCGCGCGCAGGCCGCCGGCGCGACAGATGGCGTTGATCGCGCGCATGTGGTGACGGTGGCCGCCTTCGATCGCACGGCCGGTTTCCATGTCCACGCCGAGCGAGGTGCCATAAAGCGCCTGCTCGGCGTCGTGCACGGCGAGTGCGTTGCCGGCGAGCAGCAGGTTGACGTAGCCGGCGCGGATCAGGTCGCGGAAGTAGGAGCCGCCACCAGTGTGCACCACCACCGGTCCGGCGACGAACGCAATCCGCTCGCCGGCCTGTCTGGCGGCGCGCATCATCGCCGCGATCCGTCCGACGCCGACCTCCACCCGCCGCTCGGAGGAGATTTCAGTGGTCATGAACGCGAAACCGTGCCGATCGCGCTCCTGGAACTCCGGAACGATCTTCACGCCGTGAACGCCGCAGACCACCGCGTCGCCGGCGCGGAGGTCGCGCAGCTTGCGGCACGCCGCGCTGCCGTCGTGTACGACGATCGCGGCGTCCATGCGCTGCTGGTGCACACCAACCCACGCGCCGCCGATCTGCACGAACGTCCGGTGATTCGTCGTCGAGTAGAAATCTTCGGGCGCGCACCCGTCACGATCGGCGGCGACCAGATGCGCATCCTCGCTGCGCGCTACGCGGCATCCCAGCGAGACGAGCTCCTCGAGCACCTCGGTGAGCGCCGCCGGCGCCTTCGCGGTGACGCGCAACGACACGAATGACGGTTCGTCGTTGGTGCGGCCGATGCGGAACTCGAGCACGTCGAACGCCGCGCCGTGGCGGACGACGGTGTCGAACATCGCGTTCATCAGCTGGGAGTCGATCAGGTGGCCTTCGGCTTCGACCACCTCGGTGACGGGAACGTCTGAGCGGGCTACG
>DATFXR010000135.1:0-2819 GCA_035315685.1 Vicinamibacterales bacterium
AGAACGGCCGGTCCGACCAGCCACGGCACAGTGCGTCGCGCGACTGCGATCAGGCGGGCGGCGGTGAACGACGGCACGACGTCAATCGTTGCTCGGGGCGTATGCTACCATGCGGCTCCGCCGCTCTTCATGGCGCTTTCCGGGGTTTCCACGCAGTCGGTGCTCCCATCTGCACGCACGCGCGCGCACTGGCCTTCACTCGACGCCGCCTCCGTCTTCGCGGCCGCGGCCGCATTGATCGTGCTTCGCTCGCTGGCGTACCTGCTCTTCGAGCAATTCGGGTTCGATTCCGATCAGGCGATCAACGGCCTGATGGCGAAGCATCTCAGTCAGGGCCGCGCGTTCCCGTTGTTCTTCTACGGGCAGACTTACATGCTCGCCGTCGAGTCGTGGGTCGCCGTGCCGTTCTTCTGGATCGGCGGACCGACGGTAACCGCGCTTCGCCTGTCGCTGCTCGCGTGGAACCTCGCCTTCGCGTCGCTGCTGATCATCGGCCTGCATCGCGACGACAAACTCGGATGGCCGATCGCGATCGTCCCTGCCTTGTTCTTTCTCGCCGCGCCGCCATCGATCGCCAAACAGCTGATCGAAGCGCAAGGCGGCATCATCGAACCGTTCGTCTACATCGCGCTGCTGTGGTTTCTGCGCCGGCGACCGATCTGGTTCGGCGTCGTGCTGGCGATTGGATTCCGCAACCGCGAGTTCACGATGTACGCGGTGCCAGCGCTGATCGGAATCGAGCTGCTCACCGGCGAACTGACGCGCTCGCGGGCACGCGACTGGCTGATCTCGCTGGTGATGTTCGTCGCCGTCTGGGAATCGATCTCCGCGTTGATGCCGTTCGCGGATCTCGCCGGACCTGGGACGCGCGGTCAGCTGCTCGGCGGGTTCTCGGGATCGCAGATCGACAACCTGCTCAATCGCTTCAACGCGCAGCCCGGAGAGATGGGCGGCCGCGTGACGAGCCTCGTCCCGCGCCTGCTCGCCTGGTTCGTTGGCGGCACGCAGGTCGAGACCAGCTTCCCGGTGTCCGATCATCGGTGGCTCGGCTGGGCGGCGGCGGCGCTGCTGCTGGCGATCGCCGCGCGGCTGCTCTGGCTGACGACGCCGCCGACCGGTACATGGCGCGATCGCCAGGCTGTCGTGCGCGCCGTGCAGTTACCTCTTGTACGCGCGCCGTTCGCGTGGTACATTCTCGGCGTCGGTGCCGTCGCTGTCGTGACGTTCATGACGGCGAAGCCGGTGCTCACCGGGTATTCGCGCTACGCGATCCTCGGTTTGCTGATCCCCGTGGGTGCGACCGCCGCTCTCCTCGCCCTGGAACCGAGACGCGTCGTCCGGGGCGGCTTGAGCGCACTCGTCGTCGCATGGGCCGCGCTGAGCGTCGCCGACAACGTCACCGTCTTGATGAGTAACATCCGTCAACCGCCGCCGCACCCGATCCGTACGTTAACGGATGGGCTGATCGCGCGGCATGTTCCGGCGGCGAGCGCCGGATACTGGGAGGCGTACATCGCCACGTTCGTGGCACAGGAGCGCGTGCGCGTCGCGTCCACCGACTTCGTTCGCATTCGGGAGTATCAGGACTTTCTCGCCGACCATATCAAGGACGCGCGCAGGCTCGACCGTGATCCGTGTCCCGGCGCTGATCGAATCGATCGCTGGTATCTCTGTCGTCCGTAGGCCGCTGGCCCCGGACGTGCAACCTGGGCCGTTCGAATCAGCTCGGTTCACATTTTCAACCGATTTTCTGGAGGGTCTGTCGGACGCAGGTGTCAGCGTCTCGACAGATGTGTAACTAGCACCCATGCAGAGCTTCCCGAAACTGTGCGCGTTCGTCGCGTCGGCTGCGCTCGCATCCGGCTGCGGATTCGAACGCTCACGTAACGTCCTGGTCCCGACGGACGTTGCAAAGAGCACCGCCACGACGCCCGCGAGCGCGCCGCTGGGCGCGCCCGCCGCCTCGCTCAGTGGTACGTGGAGCGAGCCCTCACACATCAGCGCGCATGCGATCACGTCGCTGCCGGCGCCGAACTCGTGCTCGGCGTTTCAGTTCACGATGACCAGTCAGTCGGCCACGGCGGCGTCGGGATCGTTCACGGCGCAGTGCCCCGGGAACCTGACGCTCGCCGGCACCATCTCGGGACAGCTTGGCGGTGCGACGATCCCGATGCTCATCACCGGGGTCGCCACGGCGCCCGGCGAGGCGTCCGGGTGTCCATTCACGTTGAACGGCACCGGCATCATGCAGTCGCCCAACGAACTGCGCATCGACTACACGGGCACGACCTGTCTCGGTCCGGTGAGCGGGAGCGCGACCCTGCGTCAGGGCTCCTCGGGTACGCCGACGCCGCCGGCGCCCGCCGCGCCGACAGCCCCGCCGGCGGCGCCGACGGCCTCCGATCCGCTGCTTGGCTGTGGCGCGCTGGTCGGCGGCGAGCCGATCCGGGTCATCGAGTGCATCCACGACCGGCTGAACCCGCCGCACACGGCCGAAGGCGCCTTCGAAGTCACCAAACGCGTCGCGTGGGCGTACCGCAACGAAGGCGTCGGGTTGCTGATCAAGAACGGCGGCGAGAACATCGTGTCGTGGAAGGGCCGCAGCTTCTCGGCGAGCCGCGTCTGCCTGCCGAACGGGCACATCTACAAGGTGCTGTCGGACGTGCCGACGACCAACGCCCCGAGCTTCCAGGACAACGACTACGTCGATCCGAGCCTCTACGTGCCAGCGATCGATCCGAACAGCTGATCATTCGCGGCACTCAACGCCGTGACGGGCGCGGGTATCGCGCGTCCGTCACGCGCGTCGTTCTCCGAGC
>DATFXR010000136.1:0-5777 GCA_035315685.1 Vicinamibacterales bacterium
TCGAACGGCAACGGCACGCCGCAGGTGCTCGAGTTCCTCCGGCCGTGGGTCGATCTCTACAAGGTCGATCTGAAGAGCTTCGACGATCGCCACTACCGCGAGCTCGGCGGACGGATCGGACCGATTCTCGACACGATCCGCCGTCTCCACGCGATGGACTTCTGGGTCGAGATCGTGACGCTGCTCGTCCCGGGCTTCAACGATTCACGCGATGAACTGGCGCGCCTCGCCGGGTTCGTCGCCGGTGTGTCGCCCGACATACCCTGGCACGTCACGGCGTTTCACGCCGACTACAAGATGACCGACCCGCCGAACACGACCGCCGAGATGCTGCTGGCCGCGGCCGAGATCGGCCGTGCGAGCGGGTTGCGATACGTGTACGCGGGCAACCTGCCGGGGTCGGTCGGCGATTTCGAAGACACACGCTGTGCGTCGTGTCACGAACTGCTGATCGCGCGCTACGGGTATCACATCCGCGACTATCGGATTACACCCGACGGCCGGTGTCCGGCGTGCGGCGCGCGCGTTCCAGGGCGGTGGAGCGCCGCGTTCGGCGGCCAGATCGCGTCACGGCCTTTCATCCCCGGAAGCCGCCGGTTTACAATTCTGAATCCCCGATGAACGATCTCCTGGGACGTCCGCTGCGGAATCTGCGGCTGTCGGTCACCGACCGCTGCAACCTGCGCTGCGAATACTGCATGCCGGAGGACGACTACGTCTGGCTGCCACGCGAGGACGTGCTCCACTTCGAGGAAATCAGCGCGCTCGTCGACGTCTTTCTCTCGCTGGGCGTCGACAAGATCCGGCTGACCGGGGGTGAACCGCTGCTGCGCCGCGATCTCGCGTCGCTGGTCACGATGATCGCGCACAGGCCGGGCCTGAACGACCTCGCGCTCACCACGAACGGCATCCTGCTGTCGGATCAAATCGCCGCCCTCGCCGCCGCCGGTCTTGGCCGCATCACGGTCAGCCTCGACACCTTGCGGGGCGATCGCTTCGTGAAGCTCACGCGCGCCGATCAACTCGAGGCGGTCCACGCCGGCATCGAGGCGGCGAGACGCGTGTTCGGCCGGCTGAAGATCGACACGGTCGTGATCCGCGGCGTGAACGACGACGAAGTCGGTGCGCTGCTCGAGTACGGACGCTCGGTCGGCGCCGAAGTCCGCTTCATCGAGTACATGGACGTCGGCGGCGCCAGCCGCTGGTCCCCCGATCGCGTGGTTTCGCGGCGGGAGATCCTCGACGCGGTCTCTCAACGCTATGGCCGCGCGACGCCGCTCGACGAGCCGGGCTCGTCGGCGCCGGCCGAACGGTTTGCGCTTCCTGACGGCACCACCTTCGGCATCATCGCGTCGACCACCGAGCCGTTCTGTCGCACGTGCGACCGGAGCCGGCTGACGGCAGACGGCATGTGGTACCTGTGCCTGTACGCGACGCGAGGTATCGATTTGCGCGCGCCGCTGCGCGCCGGCGCGTCACCCGATATGCTGCGGGCGATCCTCGCCGGCGGCTGGCGGAGCCGCGACGATCGCGGCGCCGAGGAGCGCGTCGCGCTCGGTGAGCGTCGCGCATTCGTGCCGGTCCAGGACTTACTTCGGAAGGATCCCCATCTCGAGATGCACACGCGCGGCGGTTAACAGCCCGCGCACTTTGCGCGCCAGCGCGTCCGGCGTGAACGGCTGCGTGAGCAACGCCTCGTTCGCGAACTCCTCGCCACCGATCGCTTCCGGGTCCGCCGCCGGCACGCCGACGAACAACACCAGCGTCTCCGGCCGTGCGCCACGAACCGCGTCAGCGATGACCCGTCCGTTCAGCGTCGTGGTCGTGATCAGTAAGTCGATGTCGTCGTCATGGTCGTTCGCGAGGCGCAGCGCCTGCCACGCATCCTGCGCGCCGAGCACACCGTAGCCGCGGCGGCGCAGCACGGCCATGATCAGCGCCTGCACGTTGGGGTCGTCCGCGGCAACCAGGACCGTATCGGTCCCGCGGCGCTTCCCGCGCCGGTCGGCCTGCAGCGCGTCTTCGTCGGCGGCCGGCAACAGCACAGTGAAACGGGCCCCCGCCGCGTCGCTCGTGCAGCCCGCCCCTTCAATGTGACCGCCGCTCTGTTCGATCAGGGCGCGAAGAATGGCCAGATCCAAACCGTCGCCGTATTGCAGAGCGGGCGTCTCGCCGGCCGGCTCGAACAAGTACGGCTGTACGGTCGAGCCGACCGCGGCGTCGGGATCACTGACCGACAACTCCACGTAGTCGCCAGGGTCCACATCGCGCGTCCGCAGGTCACCGGCCGCGATGAAGACGTTCTTCGTGGCAATCGTGAGCACGCCGCCATCCGGCATGGTCTCGCGAACGCTCAGCGCGAGGTTGTAGAAAAGCTGCTGGAGCGTCTCCGCATCCACCCGAACCTGGCGCGGGTTGTTCGTGAGACGCAGTTCGAGCCGGGTCTGATCGCCGACCATGCGCTCGACCGTGTAGCGCGCGCGGCTGATGATCGCGTTCGGGTCGGTAACCCGCGGACGAGGCGCGCGCGTGCGGCTGAACGCAAACAACTGCTCGGTGAGGCTGCAGGCGCGTTCCGCGGCCTGGCGGATCGAGGCCACTTCGGCGGCGCGTGGATCGCCCGGCGAGAGGTACTCCCCGAGCGTCTCGGCGTGACCGATGATCGCGGTCAGCAGTTGCTCGAAATCGCGAGCCATGCCGCCAGCGAGGCGTTCGACAGAGTCGTCCTTGGCCATTTTCGAGCCGTATCAGACGAACATGGTCAGGAGGCGAAGTCTTCCGGCCCCTCGAAGTGGCCGAACAGCAGCAACGCCACCGCTTCGAGCAGCCCCTTCACGCTGCACGGCTTGTCGAGAAACGCCTCGTCGGCCCACAACGTGACTTTCTCCTTGAACAAACGATCGCTGAAGCCGGTGAGGTACAGCACCTTGAGCGAAGGATGGAGCGCCCGCAGCCGGCGCGCCAGTTCGTCGCCGGTCATCTGCGGCATCATCAGGTCGGTGACGAGAAGGTCGAATTCCGTCATCTTCGCGGCCGCCTCGAGGGCTTCGGGACCGTCGCCGGCGATGGTTGTCGCGTAGCCGGCTTCGCTCAGGACGCGCGCGACGAACTTCTGCACCGACGGTTCGTCGTCGACGATGAGGACAATGCTGGGACGCGACGGTGTGCGCGTCATCGCAACGAACGTGCCTGTGCGCCGGTCGCGAGCAACTGCGCCACGCGGGCAGTGAGCGCCGACGCCTGAAACGGCTTGCTCAGAAAGCTCACGTTCGTGCTGCCGAACTGGGGCTGGACGGCGACATCCGCGTACCCCGAGATGAACAGCACGCGCAGTTCCGGCCGGAGCCCGATCAGCCGTTGTGCCAGCGCCGGGCCGCTCATTTCCGGCATCACGACGTCGGTGAGCAGCAGATCGATGCCGCCGTTGTGACGCGCGAAGATTGACATCGCCAGGGTCGGCGTCGCCGCCTCGAGCACCTGATAGCCCTGCCGCCGCAGCACGGTACTGACGATCACGCGCACGGCATCTTCGTCTTCGACGAGGAGGATCGTCTCGCGTTCGCCGTCCTGGGTTCCGGCCTCAGCGGATACGGCGCCGCCGACGACCGCGGGCGAAGCAACCGGAAAGTGCAGCGAGAACACACTGCCGGTGCCCGGTTCGCTGTCCACGGTGATGACGCCGTTACTCTGGCGGACAATGCCGTAGACCGATGCGAGACCGAGCCCGGTGCCTTTGCCGACGTCCTTGGTCGTGAAAAATGGTTCGAACAGATGCGCGCGCGCCTCGGCCGACATGCCGACGCCGTTATCGACCACGCGCACCCTGACGTACTGCTCGGCCGGGGCCAGCGGCTGGTCGGACGGCACCACGCCGGTCGGCCGCGGCACGAGCGACACGTCGAGGCGAATCACGCCGCCGCCTGGCAACGCGTCGCGCGCGTTCAGCACGAGGTTGAGGATCGCCTGCTCGATCTGCGCCGGATCGACGCGTACGACGGCAGGCACCGGTGCCGGTTCGCAGACCAGCGTGATGTCCTCGCGGATCAGATGGCACAGCATCGCCTTCAGCCCGGTGATCGTCTGATTGAGATCGACCTCCTTCGGCATCAGGACCTGCTTGCGGCTGAAGGCGAGCAATTGCTGCGTGAGTGCCGCTGCGCGCTGACCCGCCTTCTGGATTTCCTCGAGATCATGCCGATCGGGATCGTCAGGCGCGCGCGAGCCGAGGAGCAGTTCGGTGTAGCCGAGGATCGCGGTCAGGAGGTTGTTGAAGTCGTGCGCGATGCCGCCGGCGAGCCGTCCGACACTCTCGATTTTCTCAGCCTGCACCAGGCGCTCTTCCATGACGCGCCGATCGGTGACGTCGCGGGCGATGCACAGATGCCGATGCCCGTGGACGCGGGCGCGGTAACTGCATTCGATGACCCGGACGCCGCCGGTGCGTGTCCGCACTCGGTGCTCACGCTGCGCCTCGCCGAGCGCCAGCACCTCGCGCCACGTGGCGGCCAGGCCCTCGCCGTCGAGAATCAGGCCATCGAGAGGATGGTCGACGACCGTCTCCGACGGCACGCCGAGAAGAACGCATGCGGCGGGGTTCGCCTCGATGATGCAGCGGTGATCGTCGAGGATCAGCATCGCGTCGGCGGCGTCGAAGAACACCGACCGGAACTGCCGATCGCGCTCGTGCATCGCGAGCTCGGCTTCGACCGTCGTCGTGACGTCGATGAGGAACCCGCGCAACTCGACGAGCGCCCCGGCGGAATCGAACTCGCCGACGACCGTCTCGATGACGTCCACGACGCCGCCGTCGGCGCGGCGCAGACGCGTACGGTGGTGCTCGAGCCGGCCGTGCTCACGGACGGACGCGACGAATTGATCGCGCGCCGAAGTCTCGTCATAGACCGTGCCCATCGCCGCGCCGATGGCCTCGGCCACCGTGCCGAATCCGAGCATGCGAGCGAACGCGGCGTTGCACGAGATCAGGGTCCCGTCCGGCCGCGACACGTAGATCCCGACCAGCGCCTTCTCGAACAGTTCGCGGTAGCGCACCGGCGGCCGCAACGGCGGCGGCAGCTGGTGGGCAGTGACCGGAGCCAGGACCGAGTCGCTCATACCGGGCGACGGAGGATCGCCGGCGGCGCCTCCTCGGCGAGATGATGCCGTTCGAGGCGCCTGTAGAGAGCGCGCCGGCTGATGCCGAGCACCTTTGCCGCCGCCATGCGATTGCCGTTCACCTGGCGCAGCACGTCGAGAATGTGCTCGCGCTCGATCTCTTCGAGCGGCGGGGTCCCAGGTGCGACTTCACCCGATCGCGGTTTTGCCGCCACGCCCGGTCGCGACGGCTGAACTTCCGGACCGAACGCGCCGGCGAGCTCACGCTCCGAGAGCAGCGTGCCGTCGGCGAGCATGCACGCACGCTCGATGACGTTCTTCAACTCGCGAACGTTGCCGTCCCAGCGCGCGCTCAGCAGCAGCCGCTCCGCCTGCGGTGTGAGCCCGTGAATCGGCTTGCGAACGCGCGCGGCGCAGTCGCGTACGAACGACGCCGTGAGATATGGGATGTCTTCGCGCCGATCGCGGAGCGGCGGCAGCGTCAGCTCGACGACGTTGAGGCGATAGAAGAGGTCACCGCGGAACCGGCCGGCAGCGACTTCGGCGCGGAGATCGCGGTTGGTGGCGGCGATCACGGTGACGTCGACGCGCTTCGGTTGCAGCGATCCGACACGCTGCACCTCGCCGTATTCGAGCGCCCGCAGGAGCTTGGCCTGGACCGACAG
>DATFXR010000137.1:0-9692 GCA_035315685.1 Vicinamibacterales bacterium
TAATTGTTGTTCGTGTACGGCCCCTCGGTGCTGTCGCCAAACCCGCTGAAGCCGGTGATGGCGATCGACGGGATGCCCCACGCATCCGCCGGCGGATCCATCAGCCCCGGGATGTTCAGCTCCTTGTTGACGTCGCGCACGTTGGCCAGTTCCCGGCCGAAGTTGTTGTAGAAGTAGTTGAAGCCGAAGCGGAATTCGTTGACCAGCGTCGGCGACACCGTCCACGTGTTGCCCAGCGCGGCCTGATGGACGTGCGTGTCGAGCTTGGTGCCGTTCAGCGCGAGCGCCGGCATGACTTCGTTCTCTTTCGCGTAGCTGTAACGTCCCATCCACGCCGAATTGGAGCTCTGCACGTAGTCCATCCGCTGCGTGTACTGGTACTTGTCGATGACGCGATCCTGGAATGCCAGGTAGTTGTTGGTCAGCCCTCCGGAGGTCGGCTCCGGGTAGAATTCGAGCAACTGCTTCGAGGTCGCATCCAGACGGTTCGCCGGAATGAGGTTGCCGGCAAAGGGCAAGCACGTGCGCGTCGTGCCGACCACGGTGCACTGCGTCGGATCGACGATGACGCCGGCGGGCTGTCCCGTCTGCGGGTTGATCGGGCCGAGGTTGCGCAGCAGCTCGGAGAAATCGCCGCCGCGCATCGCTTTCGACGGCACGCTGTAAGGCGTCTGGAACTGTTTGCGGTCGTTGTAGCCTTCCCAGTTCGACAGGAAGAACAGCCGGTTCTTCAGGACGGGTCCGCCTGCAGTGTAGCCGTACTGGTTCCAGTTGAACGGCGCCTTGGGAGCGGCGGCCTGCGCGGCGGTGAACGAGTACGGTCTGGCGTCCAGCGCATCATTACGCAGGAACTCGAAGACGGTTCCGTGCAGGTTGTTCGTCCCCGATTTCGTGACGACGTTCACCTGGCTCGCCTCGCGGCCGAACTCCGCCGAGTAGACGCCCGTCTGCACCTTGAATTCCTCGAGCGCATCCACCGACGGCTGGAAGATGTAGGTGTTGAAGTTGACGTCGGTGTTATCCACGCCGTCGAGCGTGTAGTAGTTGAACTCGCGGCGCTGCCCCGACACCGACAGTTGCTGGTTGGATCGCGTGCCCCCCTGCCGGTCACCAGCCTGCCCCGGCCCCGCAAAATCGGCGCTGACGTTCGGGCTGAGGGCGACGAGCTGCAGATAATTCCGGCCGTTGAGCGGCAACTCGACAATGCGCCGGTTTTCGATGACCGTGCCGACCGTCGCGTTCGTCGTTTCGACCAGCGGCGAGACGCCAGTGACCGTCGCCTGCTCCGAAATCGTGCCGAGCTCCAGCGCGAAGTCGACGCGCACGGTCGCCTGCACCTGAAGCTCGACGTCGCGCGTAACGGTCTTGAACCCGTCGATCTCACTCTTCACCGCATAGCCGCCTGGCGGCAGCGCCGGAAAATCGAACAGGCCGACTTCGTTGGTCGTCGTCGTGCGCGTGGCGTTGGTCGCCTTGTTCGTCACGGTCACGACGACCCCGGGAATCACGGCTCCGGTCGAATCTTTGACTTCTCCAGTAATCGTACCGAGCGTCTGCGCAAACACCGGTGCACAGAGGAACAACCACGTCCAGACCACGACGAGACTCCGGCGCATAGGAACGGCTCCTTTCGAGAGTGACGACCGTCACGACCCGGGACCCGACGACCAGCGGTGGACCCTAAAAAGCCAGCGCGCACGGAATGAGAGAGATGGAAAGACTGAGTAATTTTTGCGTCAGCGCGGACGAGGCTACGCCCGGCAACTCAGCAAGTCAAGGCGATCTGCGGCAGTTCTCGGGCGGAATCTCCGTGTCCTTCAACCGATTGGAGAGTCGGCCCGAGTGGGCCGGCACGTGGTCGAGCAGGAGCGGCTATGAGGTGGTCGACTGCCTTGGACGCGACATCGTGATCCGGCGATCGTCAGGCACCGAGTAAACAGCGCGTTTCAGAATTCCGGCAGCGCGGCTCTCTAAGGACGTTTGCTTGGCTGGTAGTGTCCGCCGTCCAGGCAGACCCGCGATCAGGCGTCCGGCTCGCGTGTACCCGCGGGCCGATCCTTTTGTCGGCGGCGCCGCGCCAGTCCAACCCCTCCCAGCAGTGCGGTACCGACGAGCAGGACCGTCGCGGGCTCCGGCGTCGGCGCCGGCTGCTCGAAGTTGAAGGAAACGCTCTGTCCAACGTAGGTCTGCCCGCCTTGAACGCTCCCACCGACCCTCGCGGTCCCGGTGCCTGTGACCGGCACTGAAAACAGCGGAGTCTCGTCGCTGAACCCGGCGAAGCCTGACAGCTGTCCCGTCATGTCGAACGGCGTCGTGAGGCTGAATGTCGTTTGGCCGCCCGCGATCGGTGGGGCTACGAATGGCGTCCCGGACAACGTGAAGGAGCCGCGCAGAAAAGCCGCAGGGTACGTCGTACCGTCAACAACCTGCGTCGCAGGTTGGCCGGGAAGGGACCCGGCGGGAAAATTGAAACCGAGCGTGACGACATCGCCAGGATTGAACACGCAGCACAAGACGCCGCTGATCACCAGAATGCCAGTGAAGCTCGAGTTCGCGCCGGTGACTGTGAACCCGGGAAGGTCGATGCCATTAAACATGCCGACGCTTCCGCCGGTGATGACAATCGGATCAGCTTCACTGCGACGTGAAGCGCCGAGAAGGACGAGCGCCATCCCGACGATGATGAGGGTGCGGAAACGCAGCCGCATCGACTCCACTCCCTTTCTTCCGAGCGGTGCGCGCTACCGTCCAAGCGTGAATCGCAGCGCCGGCCGACCGGCGACGTGCAACTCTCGCGCCCAGCGTCCTCAGCGTGCGAAACGAATGAACACTGCCAGTTGCGGTTCAGCCCGCTGGCTCAGCGCGGAGGACTGATGCTCATAAGCTGAAAACAATTTGCCCAGTACGCCCCACGACGCCCCATTCTGCGACATGAAGTCCGGGACCGCGCTTTGCTGTCGCCGGCGCGTGTCCCGCACGAGCACCTCGACAGTTCGATGGGTTCCGCCGGCGATTGCGATCGGGTGGCTCGTTCGTCCTCGCCGGTGCCGCGCTGGTGATGCTGCAGCGCACGCTCGCGTGGCAACTCACACGGCGCCTCCGTGTTCGCGACGGAGCCCATTCGTGACGGTACGCACGCTGACGATCGCGGGGGTCGTGATCGCCGCCTCTGCGTGTGCGCGCGATCCCCGTACGGCGGCCGCGCGTGACGTCGCCAGCGGCGATCGATACATGGCGAATCGGCAGTTCAAGGAAGCGGCGATCGAGTTCGGCCGTGCGGTGCAGGCCCGTCCCGAGTGGGCTGAGGCGCACGTGAAGCGCGCACGCGCCTATCTCGCGCTGGGGGACGGCGCGAAAGCCTACGACGCGTTCGCCCGCGCCGCGGATCTCGATCCCGCCGCTGTCGAGGCGCCGCTGCAGGCCGGAACGCTCGCGCTGAGAGGCGGCGATGTCGAAACGGCGCGGACGTGGGCCGAGCGCGCAATCGCCAGCGAACAACAGAACGCCGCGGCGCACACGCTCCTCGGTCAGGCGCTGGCGGGGCTGCGTCGGCCCGAAGATGCCGTCCGGGAGATCGAGGAAGCGCTCTGGCTCGACCCCTCGTACGTGCCGGGGTGGACTGCGCTCGGGGCGGCACGCCTGCGGGATGGCGATCGCGCGCACGCGGGTGAGGCATTCGAGCGGGCGACCGTTCTAGCACCTTCGTCAGTGGACGCGCGACTGGCGCTCGCGGAGTATCGCTGGGCCATTGGCGATCAGCGCGGCACAGAGGCCGCATTGAACGCGGCGCTGAGGCTCGATCCGCATCAGCGGATCGCACACCACGCGCTGGCGTTGTTGTACCTCTCGACGAAACGCGCCGCGGCTGCTGAACCACATCTGAAAGCGGTTGCCGATCGCCCTGATGGCGCCATCGCGCTGGCGGACTACTACCTCGCGCTCGACCGTCAGGATGCGGCGCGTGATGTGTTGGTCGCGATACGCGACAGCGCGAACAAGCCCGAATCGCGCGCGGCCCGGCTGCGCATCGCAACGATCGACTACGCGTCAGGCCGAACCGCCGTCGCCTACCGCGCGGTCGACGATCTCATTCGGCAACTACCCGACGACGAGCAGCCGAGGCTGACCAGGGCGCGATGGCTGATCCGCGATGGCGACGTCGCTCTGGCAGACCGCGCCGCGCGTGAAATCGCGGACGCGCATCCCGACTCGGCGCCGGCACAGTACACGGCAGGCCTGGCGGCGCTGGCGACCGGCAATCTCCAGGATGCGGAGCGCGCGTTCCGGCAGGTCCTCACGATCAACCCGCGAGCCGCCGCCGCGGAGATTCAGCTGGCGCGCGTGCATCTGGCACAGGGAAAGGCGTCGAAGGCGGTCGATGCCTCGCAGCGCGCGGTGAAACTGCAGCCGGAAGACCCGACGGCGGGCGTGATGATGGCGCGCAGTCTGCGGGCCGCCGGCGATCTGTCCAGAGCTCGAGAGGAGCTCGGCTCGCGACTGGCGAGGGAGCCACGGTCGGCGCCGCTGAACGTCGAATCGGGCTGGCTCGCGCTCGAGCGCCACGACGTCGCCTCCGCGCGGAGCGCCTTCGCCGCCGCGCTGCAGATCGATCCGCACCTCTACCCTGCGCAAGCCGGCCTGATCGCCGCCGAAATTTCGGGCCGGGCGCTCGGCCGCGCGCACACGCTCGTCGAGGGCTGGCTCCGAGAATCGCCGTCGAATCCCTCGCTGCGCGTGTTGCTCGCGAAGGTGCAGCTCGCGGATCGAGACGCTGCATCGGCGGAGCGCACGCTGCGCGACGTGACGACGACAACGCCGTCCGCACTGGAAGCGTACGCCTTGCTAGGACAGCTGTACGTGTCGCAGGGCCAACTCGATCGCGCCCTGGGTGAGTATCAGGCACTGCGCACACGGGGGGCCGCCGATGCGGGACCGCTCACGATGATCGGTCTGATTCAAGAAGCGCGCGGCAACGCGGCCGCCGCGCGCACCGAGTACGAGCAGGCACTCGCGAAAAACCCGTCGGCCGGTGTCGCGGCGAACAACCTCGCGTGGCTCTACGCGGAAGACGGCCGGCTGGACGAAGCGCTGGCGCTGGCCACCGACGCGCAGTCAGCCCTTCGCAATCGGCCGGAAGCGATCGATACGCTCGGCTGGGTCTATCTCAAACGCGGCGAGCCGCGCTCCGCTATCGCCGCCTTCGAACGCGCGATCGCGCAAGCCCCGAAGAAATCGACGTATCACTATCACCTGGGTCTCGCACACGCGCAGGCCGGCGAGCGAGGGGCCGCTGCAGCGGCCCTGCACGAGGCGCTCACGCTCGGGCTGCCCGACGCCGACCGCGCCGCCGCACAGGCGACCCTGGACGGCGCCGCCGCCGACGGGAAGCATCGCTAGCGGCGCCGAGGATCGCTTCGATCTGCCGCAGATGGTTGACGTCGTGGCCTGCAAACATGCGCACCATCAGCTCGATCGATTCACGTCCGCGTTCGGAATGGAGCCCGTCGTGCTTCCATTGCTCGGGCGATAGCGATTTCAGCAGCGCAAGATTGCCTTCACGAACGACGCGAAACTGCTCGACCGACTTCCTCGGATCGCGCGCGTCGTAATGCCCGCTGGTGTTCCAGGTGTCCTGGTTGTAGGCCGCGATCTCGACACCCGGTGAACCGAGGACCAACCGCATCCGGAAGGCGCCGACGATTTCCGCGTCGGCCAGATGCGCGACGATCTCGCTCACCGACCACTTCTCCGGCGCCGGACGCTTGCGCAGCCTGGCTTTGGAGACTCCTTTGATCAGACGATCGAGCTTCTTCGCGGTTGCCGCCTGGACGGCAAGCGGATCCTGGCGGTCCACATAACCGAGAATCCGTTGGGTGTACTGTTGGGGTGTTTCGATCATGTGTCGCCCTCTGATGAACGCGATCGTGTCATGAAAATCACCGTTCTCGACGACTACTTCGATACGCTGCGTACGCTCCCCTCGTTCGGCAAGCTGGACGGATATCAGGTGGAGATCTGGACCGATCACGTCCACGACACCAATCGACTGGCCGAGCGACTCGAGGACACCGAGGTCCTCGTGCTCATTCGCGAGCGCACGCAGATCCGCGCGCCATTGCTCGAGCGCCTGACGAAACTGCGATTGATCAGTCAGCGTTCCGTCTATCCCCACATCGACATCGACGCCTGTACGGCGCACGGGATCATCGTGTCGTCGGATCAGCATGCCGACACGCCGTCCTACGCGGCGGCGGAGCTGACCTGGGGGCTCGTCCTCGCGGCGGCGAGGCAGATTCCGCAGCAGATGCGATCGCTCCAGGACGGGCACTGGCAGATCGGCGTGGGATCGACGCTGCGCGGAAAAATCCTCGGCATCCACGGCTACGGCCGCATCGGCCGCGTCGTTGCCGGGTACGGTCAGGCGTTCGGCATGGGCGTCCTGATCTGGTCGCGAGAATCGTCTCGGCATCGCGCGCTGGCGGAGGGTTTCGAGGTCGCGGCCACTCAGCGGGCGTTTTACGAGACGTGCGATGTCGTCTCGCTCCACATGCGCCTCCTGGCGGAGACGCGCGGCGTCGTCACCGAGGCCGACCTCCGGTCCATGAAGCCGACAGCGCTTCTCGTCAACACGAGCCGCGCCGGCCTCATCGAACCCGGCGCGCTGGTCCGCGCGCTGCACGCCGGAAGGCCAGGCATGGCAGCGGTGGACGTGTTCGAGGAGGAGCCGCTGCGCGACCCGGCGCACCCGTTGCTCACGATGCCGAACGTCGTGTGCACGCCGCACATCGGCTATGTGACCCGCGAGGAATACGACCTGCAGTTCTCCGACGTCTTCGATCAGATCGTCGCGTTTGCGGCCGGCACCCCGATCAACGTGGTGAATCCGGCCGTGCTTGCCAGCAGGTAAATCTCAACTTCGAGCTGCTGTCCCTAGGCGGTCGTTCCTCGGGTGTGTTCCGATTTGAGCCACTCGCAAGTTCTTATTGTCGAGCTGGCACTGAACATGCTAGAACAGCTGAACCCCAGCACAACGCCCCAAATCAGAGGACGACTGATGCAACGAGTTCGATCGGCGGTGTTCCTTGTACTGTCGGCCCTCGTGTCGTGGCCGCCCGCGACGGCCCTGGCACAGAGCGGCCGGCCCGAAATGATTCGCGAGACGCACCACGACGTGTCGCCTCCGCTGCGCGAGTTGCCGCCGGGGCCGCGACGCGTTGGCGACCTCGAAGCCGAGCCCGTGCGACGAATCCCTTCGTCGCGCAATCCGTCGTTCGGTCCCGATCCGGTGTTGCAGCCGGCACCGAAGGCTCGATTGGCGCCGCTCGCGGCGCCGACGGCGATTGTCAACTTCGACGGCGTCGGGCAGGGCTTCACGGGTCCGTCCGGGACGTTCATCGTGAACTCCGCACCGCCGGACACGAACAGTGCGGTCGGGCCGAACCACGTCGTCGAGATCGTCAACACCGACTTCGCGGTGTTCGACAAGGGCGGCACGGCGCTGTACGGCCCGGTGCCGATCAACACGCTGTGGTCAGGGTTCGGTACCGATCGTTGTGCAACGGAAAACGATGGCGACCCGGTCGTCGTCTACGACCGCATCGCCGACCGCTGGATCATCTCGCAGTTCCAGGTATCGGCCCTGCCGTTCGAGCAGTGCGTTGCCGTGTCGACAAGCCCCGATCCGACGGGCAGCTACTCCCGCTACAGTTTCTCGTACACCGACGGGTTTCCCGACTATCCGAAGATGGGCGTCTGGCCCGACGCTTACTACATCACCTACAACCTGTTCAACAACGCCGGCACGGCATTCCTGGGCACGAAAGTCTGTGCGTTCGACCGCGCACGGATGTTGGCCGGTACGGCTGCGACCCAGCAGTGTTTCATGACGTCGAACCTGTACGGCGGTCTTCTGCCGGCCGATCTCGACGGCCGGACGCTGCCGCCCGCAGGTGCGCCGAACCCAATCGTCGCGCTCGGGGCGACCAGCACCACGCTGGCGTTCTGGAAGTTTCACGTCGACTGGACAGTGCCTGCCAGCACCACGTTCACGGGTCCCACGTCGGTCACGGTCCCGGCCTATACGGAGGCGTGTGGAGGCGGTACCTGCATCCCGCAGGGCGGCACCACTCGGACGCTCGATTCGCTGGCCGACCGGCTGATGTATCGCGCGGCCTATCGCAACTTCGGCGATCACGAGTCGATCGTGGTCAACCATGCGGTGACCGCAGGCTCGAGCGTCGGCATCCGTTGGTACGAACTGCGCGGCGTCACGACGACGCCGACGCTGTTTCAGTCCAGCACGTTCGCGCCTGATGCGAATTACCGGTGGATGGGCAGCGCGGCGATGGATCAGGCCGGCAACATCGCGATCGGCTACTCGCTCTCCTCGTCTGCGCTCAAACCGCAGATCCGGGTGACCGGCCGCCTCGCAGGCGATCCCGCCGGCACGTTGACAGCAGGTGAAACGACGATCGTCGCCGGCGCCGGTTCGCAGACGGGAACCCTGACCCGTTGGGGCGACTACTCGTCGATGTCGATCGATCCGCTCGACGACTGCACGTTCTACTACGCGACCGAATACATTCCCGCCAACGGTTCGTTCAACTGGCGGACGCGCATTGCGGCGTTCAAGCTGACGCCATGCGGCGACGACTTCTCGCTGTCTCCATCGCCCGCGACGCTGACTCTTGCTGCGGGCGCGACCGGAACAAGCACCATCACGGTCACGCCGACTGGCGCCTTTGCCGGCACCGTCGCCCTCAGCATCTCCGGCGTGCCAGCCGGCGCGTCGGCATCGTTCGCGCCGGCGTCGACGACTTCAACGTCGGTTCTCACGGTCGACGCAGGAACGGCCGCACCCGGTACCTATCCGTTGACAGTGACCGGCACGAGCGGTTCGCTGACGCACACGACGACGGTCACGCTGACGATCCCGTCGCCGCCAGATTTCGTGCTCTCGGCGTCGCCGGCGTCTGTGAGTGTCGCGCAGGGCAGCAGCGGCACGACGACGATCAGCATGATGCCGCAGAACGGCTTCAATGGCTCGGTGGATCTCAGCGTCACGGGGCTGCCCGCCGGCGCCACGGGTAACTTCAATCCGACTCCGACCGCGAGCTCGTCAGTGTTGACGTTGACGATAGACACCGCGACGCCGGTCGGCACCTATCCGCTGACGGTTACCGGCACGAGCGGAGCGCTGACGCATACGACGCCTGTGACGCTGACGGTGACGGCGCCGCCGCCACCCGCTGACTTTTCGCTGTCGGCGTTGCCGACCACCGTCAACGCGGTGCAGGGCGGCACCGGAACGTCCACGATCAGCGTCGCGCCGCAGAATGGATTCAACGGTCAGGTCACACTCAGCGTCAGCGGGCTGCCATCGCTAGCGACCGGCGCATTCCAACCGGTCATGACCTCGACAACGTCCCAGCTGACGCTGGCCGCTGACGTCGCGACGCCAACAGGCACCTATACGGTGACGGTCACCGGGACCAGCGGCACGCTGACTCACAGCACGACGGTCACGTTCGTCGTCACGACACCGCCGCCACCGCCAACACCATCGTTCTCGCTGTCGGTCTCGCCGTCGTCACTGACCGTTCGGCGTGGAAGTAGTCGAAACTACACGGTCACCATCACGCGGACGGGCAGCTTCACGGACGCCGTGACACTCTCGGTGACCGGGCTCCCGT
>DATFXR010000138.1:0-2377 GCA_035315685.1 Vicinamibacterales bacterium
GAGGTCGCGAAATCGTCGAGCATCGTGATCACGATGCTGCCGGACACGCCAGACGTCGAACGGGTGCTCACCGGACCCGCCGGCGTCGTCGAGTCGATGCAGCACGGGACCATCGTCATCGACATGAGCAGCATCTCGCCAGTCACCACCGAACGGCTCGCCAGGAGCATCGCCGAGAAAGGCGGATCGATGCTCGACGCACCTGTGAGCGGCGGCGAGATCGGCGCGATCAATGCGTCGCTGTCGATCATGGTCGGCGGCGACGAGGCGACATTCCATCGGATGAAACCGATCTTCGACGTGATGGGCAACCCCGAGCGCGTCGTCTACATCGGCCGTTCCGGCGCTGGACAAATCTGCAAGGTCTGCAACCAAGTCGCGATCGGCGGTGCGCTCGCGGGCGTCAGCGAGGCGTTCGCGCTCGCCAGGAAGACCGGGGTCGACGCGGCGCGCGTGCGGCAGGCGCTGCTCGGTGGCTTTGCGGCGAGCCGCGTGCTCGAAGTCCACGGCGAGCGGATGCTGGTCGACAACTACAAGCCAGGCTTCCGCGCCAAGCTCTATCAGAAGGATCTGCGGCTCGCGAACGAAGCGGCCGCCGCCAACGGCGTCGCGATGCCGGCCACGGCGATCGTCGCGCAACTGCTCAACGCGCTGATCGCGTCGGGCGGCGAGAATCTCGACTACGCGGCGCTCGGAACGGTGCTGTTCAAAATGGCACAGGGGTAAGTGTGTGGGACCGATGGACCCGTGGGGCGGGTTGGGAAGGACCGACCTGTCCAACGCACCAACCCCACGGGCCTATCAGTCCCACACTCCCGCGATCAGTGCTTGCAGCAATCGCGATCGCCCGTGCAGCAATCGGGCCGGACCGGCATCCCGTCGGGACCGAGCCCACGCTGCGTCTCGACGCACCAGTACGCGGTCGCTTCGTACTTGTCGTAGAACGTGAACTCGTCGGGATCGGGACCAGACGTCACGAACATCCCTTTGTGGCGGATGTTCAGGCAATGGACGCCAGGCGTCAGTTTGGGAGACGTCAGATGATCCATAAGAGCCTGCCGCTGTCACTGAGGTTCTAGAACCTCGCCGGTCTGCGTCAGACCGGCGTGATGCCCGCCGCGGCCATGATCGCGCGTTTTACCGCAGTCCTGGCGATGTGGACCTTGTATGCGTTGCCGCTCATCGGCGCGGCCTCGCTGACCGCGGCTTCGCCGGCTGCGCTCGCCGTCTCTTCGTTGAGCGGCTTGCCGGCCAGCGCCTCCTCCGCCGGCTTCGATCGCCACGGCACCGGCGCGACGGCGCCGAGCACGACGCGCGCCGAATCGATCCGCGCGCCGTTCATCGTCAGCACCACCGTCGCGAACGCGAGCGGCCAGTCGTGCGACGCCTTGTAACGCACTTCGTAGTGCCCGCTCTTGACGTTGCCCGGCGGCGGGAGGATCACGTGCGTCAGGATCTCGTCGTCCTCCAGCACGTTCTCCTTCAGCACGTTCTGGAGCGTCGGGCGCGTGAAGTAATCGGCGGCGGCGATCTCCCGCTCGCCCTTCGGGCCAACCACGCGGAACCTCGCGCCGTAAGCCACCAACGGAACCGCCAGGCTCGACGGATGGACGATGTGGCTCGGCCCTTCGTTGCCGAAAATCGCGTGGTACTGATTCTCGCCGTTGACCGCGAAGCAGCGTGAGCCGCCCTTCTTGTAGCAGACGAACTCTTCGTTGCGGTAGTACCAGCAGCGCGGGCGCTGGTTGATGTTCCCGCCGACCGTCGCCTGATTGCGGATCTGCGGCGTGCCGATCTCGATCGAGGCGGCGTTCACGGCCGGATAGAGCTTCGCGACCTGCGCATGCTCGAACAGGTCGATGATTTTCACCGCCGAGCCGATCCGCATCCCGCCGTCGGCGGTCGCGGTGATCGTCGCGGCGAGGCCTTTCACGTTGACGAGACGCTCGGGCTCGTCGATGTAGTCCTTCATCCGCGCGAGCAGGTCCTGGCCGCCGCCGATGACCATAGCAATGCCGTCGGTCTTGAGCGCGGCAACCGCGTCCCGCTCGGAAGCCGGATTGACGTAGGCAAAGGCCTTCAATTCGTTCCTCCTGCTCTGTCCCGCTCGATCGCCGCCAGCACCTTGTGCGGATGCAGCGGCAGGCTGCGAATCGTCGCGCCGGTTGCGTTCCGCACGGCGTTCGCGATCGCCGAGGCCGTGGACACGGTCGGCGGTTCGCCGATGCCAATCACGCCGCGTTCGGGCATGTTGTTCAGCACGATGTCGATCATCGGCACGTCGGACATGCCGGCGAGGAGGTACCACTCCATGTTCGGGTTGACCATCTGGCCGGTGACGCGATCGAGGATGCGATCTTCGAACAACGCGAAATTG
>DATFXR010000139.1:0-10879 GCA_035315685.1 Vicinamibacterales bacterium
GACGAACTTCACCTGCACGGCGCCCTGACCGCCGCTGTCGGCGCCGCTTGCCGCCATCTGCACGGTCACTTCCTCGACCGCGTCGAGCCGCGGACTGACGATGGCGAAGAAGCCGTCGGTCGACCGCAGCGTGTTGTCCTGGACGTTGACGCCGTCCAGCGTGATGTTGATGGTGCCGCGCGGCAGGCCGTTGATGACCGACTGCCGGTTGCCGTTCGACGTCGCGACGCCGGGCATGAACGGCACGAAGTCCATCGCGCTGCGGCTCGTCAGCGGCAGCTTCGTGATCTGGTTCGTGCTGATCGTCGTCGTGATCGTCGAGTTCTGGGTCTGGACGATCTCCGACGCCGACGACACGAGCACCTGCTCTTCGAGCGTGCCGACCTGCAGGACCGCGCGGATGCTCGCGCCGGCGCCCGACGTGAGCACGACGTCGTTCGCCTGGTAGGTCTTGAACCCCTGGAGGGTCACGGTCACCGTGTACGATCCGGTATTCAGCGCGGGGAACGAGAACGCGCCCTCGCTGTTCGTGACCGCGCTGTTGGTCACTCCGGTCGCGTCGTGCTTCGCCACGACGTCGGCGCCCGGTATCACGCCGCCGCTCGCGTCGACGACGACGCCCGACAACGTGGATGTCGTGCCGCCCTGGCCGAAGCTGGGATCAGCCAGCGCGAGAAAGACGAGGACCAGCGAACCCAGGACTCGAAACAGTCCGCGAGAGCGATGCGCCATCCCCTCCTCCTGTCATTTCAACCGAACACGCAAGGGAGTTTATGGCTTCCATGCAGGCCGTCAAGGCAAATCGCGCCGGATCCGAACACTGTTCGTTATGGGGAATAGCTGAAATTCGCGAAACTGAATCGTGTCCGCTGAGGTGGAGTAGCGCGCGTTCTCGTAACCAGACTTGCTGATGAAGACATGGTTCGTGAGGTGGAAGACACCTCCACCTTAATCCAGTGCGATTGCCTACCAAGTGCCGCCGGCTGTGCGGCCGCTGCAGGTGGTGATCTATGCCAGCACTGACCTCACCGGATCCGGATCAGTTCGTCAGGGCGCATTGAGGAATCCTCGGCTCCACTCCGCCGCACAGGTGCGCGTCAGATCGTCCATCAGTACGCCGCGTTGCCCTGCTCTCGAATGAAAGACCGCGCCGGCCCATTCGGTCGCGTAATGCCGCGCGAACCGCCAGCACGTCTGCGCGTTTGCGTAGACCGGATCGGACCCATCTGTCCCCATTCGCGGTGGTTCATCCACGACCAGCTTTCCGTAGCCGCCACCGTGCAGGAACGTCGCGGACGCGACCGCGTCGTCGAGCGCCTTCGGAAAGTCCCGACGTGGATGGAACTCGGAGAATGTCCCTCCGTTTGCCTTCGGCGGTGCCGCATCTCCGACGTCGGACCCGCGCGACCACAAGTGAACCGGAGGAATCGGAAGCGCCTGCGGATTGAAGCCGTTCTTCGTCCACTCGTTGCCGCCCGAGAGCAGCACGGTGAACGGTGCGACCGTCTCCGCGAGACGGGACCAGTGGGGAGGCCCGAGCTGGACGTCCTGGTTGTCCGCGAACACCGTCAGGAGCGGGACAATGCCCTGCCCGTTCAAGAGCCGGCACAGATTCGCGAGCGTCGAGTAGTAGGCATCTCCGATGCGCTGCGGGAACAAGTCGAGCACGCCGTTCTGCGCGATCGACCCTTGACAGAAAATCCGCCAGCAATTGAACGTCAGCCCTTGAGACTCTTTGATCAGCGGCGTCAGATCCTTCCCGTCAAGCGACATGCGCAACGCGCAGAACTGGTCGGTGCCGTTGATGCGATCAACCCAGAAGTTCCCAGCGTCACCGAGGTTGGGAAGTGGTTTCGAGGTCCGCACCAGCGGCGGCAGAATCAAATCCTGCGGCCGTGACGGATCAGCGCCGAGCCCTACGCGCAGCTGGAGGTTCCCGACCAATCCGAGATTGACGTGCAGGCCGTAGGGCTGAAATCCAGCGGCCGAGATTTCGAATTGCGTATCCTGCAGCCGCGAATCGACCACGAGATTCGCGGTACCATCCGCGCCGCTGGTCCCGGAGACATACTGACTCGGGCCGATGTTCAGACGGACCACGGCTCCACTGACCGGGGCACCGCTGTCGTAGAGAACCGGAACGACGCTCTTCATTGGGGCGGCGGATCTGCTGGCAGCGCGCGCGGCGGCGCGCCGATCTGAATCGGCGCCCCGCCACAGAGGCCGGCGTGAGCGCCGCTCGCGCGGGCGAGCCGCAGCCCGCCCGCCGCGAGCATAGCGCCAATCACGGTGCAATGCGCCGAGGTCACCGGTTGATCGCCACGTAATACTCCACCCACGCCAATCCCGAGAGCGCACGGCAGGGTTCGCCGCTCGACGGTATCACCGCAGTTTCTCGCTGAAGTCCACTTCGCCCCGCAAGCGACGAAGAAACCGAGCGGCGTCACACCCGCTCAAACCCGCTAAGTTCTTTGCTTTCAACAGTCGGCAGATGCTCGAACCCGCACGCCTTCCACATCCAGAAACGGATGCATGAGCGGTAAAGTATCATTGCGCTCGTCCACAAATCGGGAATCAATGGCCATCTTGCGGCAGCGGCGCTCTGTCGTGTTGCTCGTGCAGCCGCACGGCAACGACCGCTCGATGTACGCGGAATTTCTGCGCAGCCAGGGCGTCCGCACGATCTGTCCAGTGCGGGCGATCAACGCGCTCAAGATCGCGGCGCGCGCCGACGTGATCGTCACCGGCGTCCTGCTCGACGAAACGATCGACGGGATTGAACTCGTGACGCGATTGCGGACCGACGAGCGGACGAAACACGCGCCGATCATCGTCCTGACTGCATGCGCGTGGCAGACCGAACGCGACCGGGCGGTGGGTGCGGGGTGTGACGTGTTTCTGTCAAAGCCGTGTCTGCCGGATGATCTGTTACGCGAGATCCGCCGGCTGCTCGCGACGGGACGCGTTCGAGGTACCCGCAAATCTGAAGCGCAGAAGAGTGACCTCCGCCGGCGCCGCTCGCGGCCCACGAGTTGAATGGATCGCGCGGGCTCGAACTGCGCGACGACACTCACGAGGCTGGCGCCGGCCCGGTCGCGCTACTTCTCCTGGGGCAGGTTCGAGGTGACGGGCTTCTTGCCGTTGATGTGCAACTCGTACCACGCGAGGTAGCGCTCGTAGCGGTCGCGGACGTAGCTCGGTCGCGTGATGCCGTGGAACTCGTTCGGGTAGATCACGAGCTGAGTGTCGACGTTGAGGCTGCGCAGCGCCTGGTACATCTGCTGGCTGCCCTGCACCGGCACGTTGAAGTCGCGCTCGCCGCCGAGAAACAGCGTCGGCGTCTTGATCCGATCGGCGTGCAGGAACGGATAGGAAATCTTCTGGTAGGTTTCCCACGCCTTCGGGTCCCACGGCGGGCCGATCTCGTAGTCGTACTGAATGATGTACTGATCGGTGCCATAGAAGGCGACGGTGAAGGCCGTGCCGGCACCGCTGGTCGCCGCCTTGAAACGGTTGTCGCTGGCGATCATGTAGTCGGTGAGGATGCCGCCGTAGCTCCAGCCGCCGACGCCGAGCTTGTTCGGATCGGCGATACCCGTCTTCACCACCTCATCGACCATCGCCTGCAGATCGTCGACTTCGTAGTGGCCCCAGTCTGCCCAGATCGCCCTCGAGAACTTCGCGCCGCGCCCGGCGCTGCCGCGATAATTGACGGCGAGCACGGCGTAGCCGTTGGCCGCGAACCATTGGCGCTCGAATGCGAACTGATGCTGATCCTGCGCGTTCGGTCCGCCGTGGATGCGCAGCAGCAGCGGAGCCTTCGTCCCGGCGGCGCCGTTCGCCGGCAGGGTCAGCAGACCGTGGACCTCGGTGCCATCTTTGCTCTTCGCCCTGACCTCCTTCGTGATCCCCAGCTGCAGCTCGGCGAACAGCGCGTCGTTCTGGTGCGTGAGCGGCTGGAACGTCAATTTGCCGCCGACGGCGGTGGCGGAATAGATCTCGTTGGGATGGTCATCGTCCCCCGAGACCACCACCGCACACGACCCCGCGCTGTGACGCGGTCCCAGAACGATCGGCTTGTCGGTGATCGCCACAGCGCGTCCCGCGCCGACCGGAACGCGTGCGCCGTAGGCGGACATATCGTCCGTCACGATGACGAAAACATTCTTGCCGTCGTCGCTCCACCTCGGCTGGGAAACGCCCCGGTCGAGCGCCTCACTCGCCGCGACGCGCTGCGGCGGTGCGGAACCATCGGCGGCCACGATCGCGAGATGCTCCATGCCGTAGGCGCCGTATTTCTTGTCGTCACCTTCAAGGAACGCGATCCACTTGCCATCGGCGCTCCACTCCGGTCTGCCACGGCCGCCGCGGCTGGTGAGCGGCGAGAGCGCCTTCTCCACAGACTCCTTCTTCGCGTCGACGACGAACAGCTGGCTCGACGGCTCGCGGTCGGGGTCCTCGTTGCGGTTGCTCATGAAGGCGAGCCGGGTGCCGTCTGGCGACCAGGACGGAGACGATTCGTCGGCGTTGCTTTTCGTCAGACGATCGAGCGACCGGCTCGCGATGTCGAACAGGTACACATACGTGTGTCGACCCGACAGCAGGTAGCCCTGCACGTCCTGCTTGTACTTATAGCGGTCGATGACGATCGGCTTCGGCGCCTTGCGCGGGCTCTGTCCGGCCGGCGCCGGCGCGCCTTCCCCGGGCGCGTCGGCAGCATCCGGATCCGGATCGCCGATCGTGAGCGCAAGGCGCTTCGAGTCGGGTGACCATTCATAGGCCTGCAGCCGCCCTTTGATCTCGGTCAGCTGAGACGCTTCACCGCCGCTCCGATCGAGGAGCCAGATCTGGTTGCCCTTCGCCTTGCCCGGCCGCGACGACGTGAACGCCAGGTACTTCCCGTCGGGGCTGAACCGGGGAGACGACTCGCTGTCGGTGCTCGACGTGATCTGTCGTTCGTTCCGTCCGTCGGTGCCGACGGTCCAGATGTGTCCGCTGCCGGCCTTGTCTTCCTTCACATCGACCTGCGACACGACGAAGGCGACCGTCTTGCCGTCGGGTGCGCACTGCGGATCGCGCACGTCCTTGATCTTGCCGAGATCGTCGAGGGACAGCGGACGCCTGGCGCCCTGCGCCGACGCGATGCCGGCCGACACGATCACGACGACGAATCCGCTCAGTAAGCGTTGCATAAGCACCCTCGCTGTCCGCGGCCGACGGCCTCGAGGCCGTTGGAGTCCGCCTCACCTTACTTGATTTCGCGGTGGCTGTCAGGTAGCGCGCGACGAAACGCCGCGCAGCGTCGATGCGCCGTCCACGCCGCCTATTTGACAGTCTAATGGAACGAGCGCCATACTCCATTCGTATGGCTAATAAAGAACCGAGGGCCGACGTGCTGCAGGGGACGCTCGACCTCATGGTCCTCCAGACCGTGGCGGCGATCGGTCCGATGCACGGCTACGCGATTGCGGCGCGCCTCGAGCAGGTGTCCGGCGGGGCGCTGCGACTCAACATGGGAACCCTGTATCCGGGCTTGATGCGGCTGGAGCAGCGCGGCTGGCTGCGTGCGGCATGGGGCGCCACCGAGACAAACCGGAAGGCCCGCTTCTACACCATCACGCGGGCAGGTCGCCGGCAACTCGCCGCGGAAAAGGCCGATTGGGAGCGCATGACGGCGATCATGCACGCACTCATCCATGGCGAAGCGTAAGTCCGGCTGAAGCCGAACATTGCCGCTACCGAGTCGACGACTGTGGAAAGGCGCAGAGGACAAACCGTGATGACGCTCCGCGAATGGACGGCGCGGTGGCTGGGCGCGTGGCGGCCGCGCCGCAGCGATGCCGAGTTGGAGGAGGAGTTGCGCCTCCACATCGAACTCGCCACGGAGCACGAGCGGCGGCTCGGGAGCGACGATGTCACCGCGGTGCGCGCCGTCGGCATCCGCGTGGGCACGACGACGCAAACGATGGACGCGCTTCGCGATCAGCGCGGTTGGCCGTGGCTCGACGATCTCGCGCGCGACGTTCGATACGGAGCGCGTGCGCTTCGCCGGAATCCGACCTTCACGACCGTCGCGCTCCTGACGCTCGCGATTGGCATCGGCGCGAACACGGCGGTGTTCAGCGTCGTGGACGGCGTGCTGCTGAAGCCGCTTCCGTATCCGAACCCCGATCGGCTGGTGGCCGTGTGGCACAGCGCGCCCGGCGCGACCGGGCTCTCGTCGCTGTCCGGAGACCTGCTGCTCTCGCCGTCGATGTTTTTCACATATGCCGAACAGAACCGGACGTTCCAGGCGATCGGTGTCTGGGCGGGCGGCTCGGCCACGGTCACCGGACGGGGAGAGCCCGAGCAGGTGCGCGGCGTCGCCGTCTCGAGCGGCGTCCTCGAGGCGCTCGGCGTCCCGCCGCTCCTCGGCCGTTGGCTGTCGCCCTCCGATCAGGCGCCCGACTCTCCGCGCGTGGCAATGCTCGGCTACGGCTACTGGCAGCGGCGCTTCGGCGGGGATCGAACCGTCATCGGCCGCTCGATCGACGTCGACGCGACGCCTCGAGAAATCGTCGGCGTGATGCCGAGGGGCTTCGCCATCGGCACGACCGAAGCGGATCTGATCGGCGCGGCGCGATTCGAACGGAGTCGTCTCACGCTGGCCGGCTTCGGCTGGCGCGCGATCGCCCGCCTGAAGCCAGGCGTCACGCTCGCCGCGGCGAATGCCGACATCGGCCGGATGGTGCCGATCTGGATGCAGTCGTGGCCAACCCTGGCGAACGTAAGCCCCCACGTCTACGATGCGTGGCACATCGCACCCGCCTTGCGACCGCTCAAGCAGGATATCGTCGGCGGCATCAGCCGCGGTTTGTGGCTGCTCATGGGAACGCTCGGCGTTGTCATGCTGATCGCGTGCGCCAACGTCGCGACCCTGCTGATGGTGCGAGCCGAAGGACGCCAGCTCGAGCTCGCGATCCGCGCGGCACTTGGCGCAGGGCGCACGCGCATCGTCCGCACGTTGTTGATCGAGAGTGTCGTGCTGGGTCTCCTCGGCGGCGCACTGGGCCTCGGCATCGGATCGGTCGGGCTGCGCCTGCTGCTGGCGTACGGGCCGTCGAACCTGCCTCGGTTGGCCGAGATCGCGATCGATCTGCGCGCGGTCGCGTTCAACATCGGCATCTCGCTGATCGCCGGCGTCGTCTTCGGGTTGATTCCCGCCCTGAAGCACACGCGATCGCGAATTTCCGCCGACCTGACCGCGAGCGGACGCACCGCCAGCGATAGCCGCGAGCGCCATCGAACGCGAAACGCGCTCGTCGTCGCGCAGCTGGCGATGGCGCTGGTACTGCTGGTCAGCTCGGGGCTGATGATTCGTACGTTCAGGGCCCTGCACGCCGTCGAGCCGGGCTTCGTGCAGCCAGCACAGGTGCAGACGATGCGGATTCCGATTCCGCCGTCGATCATTCAGGAGCCGGAGCGCGTCGGCCGCGCGCAGTTCGAGATCCTCGCGCGGCTCGAAGCGGTCCCCGGCGTGACGTCCGCCGCCTTCGTGAGCATGCTGCCGATGGAAGGCCTCCCGCCCGACTGGGACGCCGTCGAAGCCGAGGGTCAGCCGTGGCGCCGCGATGAGATCCCCGCACTGCGGATGTTCAAACAGGTCTCGCCAGGATTCTTCCAAGTCATGGGCGCCCGATTCGTCGCCGGGCGCGATTACACGTGGACTGATCTGTTCGAGCGCCGACCTGTCGCCATCGTCTCTGAGAATCTGGCGCGCGAGCTCTGGGGCTCACCGTCCACTGCACTGGGGAAGCGCGTTCGGACGCTGCCGACGACGCCATGGCGGCAAGTGATCGGCGTGGTCCAGGACGTCCACGACAACGGCGTCCAACAGCCGCCGCCCTCAATCGTCTACTGGCCGACGATTGGCGAGAGCCTGTACCGCGCCGGAACGACGGTCGTGACGCGTCAGGCCACGTTCGTCGTGCGGAGCGCACGGGCGGGCACGGAGCAATTCGTGAGCGAGCTGCAGCACGCCGTCTGGTCAGTGAGCCCGAGTGTCGCGTTCGCGTCCGTGCGGACGATGGAGGACGTGTACGATCAATCGATCGCGCGCACGGCGTTCACACTGGCGATGCTCGCGATCGCGGGCGCGATGGCGCTGGTGCTCGGCGTCGTCGGCATCTACGGCGTGATCTCGTACGCAGTGTCGCAGCGGACCCGGGAGATCGGCATTCGCCTCGCATTGGGTGCGCAGCGGCGGGAGTTGACGCAACTGTTCGTCCGCACCGGCCTCATGCTGGCGGCCGTTGGCGTACCGATCGGCCTCGCGGTTTCGACGGCCGCGGCGCGGCTGATGTCATCGCTGCTCTACGGCATCAGCCCGCTCGATCCGATGACCTATCTCGCCGTGCCGCTCGTCCTGGTCGCTGCCGCCGCCGCCGCCAGCTACATTCCCGCGCGGCGGGCGGCCGCCGTCGATCCGGTCAACGCGCTGAAGGTCGAGTAGCGGCGCATTCATGCGGCGGAGTGTCGCACGGCCAGATCCTTCAGCCGGCGGAGATAGGCCGGCACCGCGGTTGCCGGATCGTCCGACGCCTCGTACTCGAGGCCCATGTAGCCGCGGAAGCCGCGGGCCGCGAACATCTTGAACACGCGCTCCAGATCCGACGGCGCACGCGTCCTGCCGTCGTCGAGTGCGATCTCGGTTTTCACGTGCGTGCTGACGGCGTACGGGATCGACATGTCGATCTGCTCGTAGACGCCCGGCGGCCGGAAGTTTCCGGTGTCCAGGTTCATGCCGGCCCACGGCGAGTCTGCCCGTTTCACGATCTCGATGGTGTCCTTTGCGAAGTCGGTGATGCCGCCATCGTCTTCCACGCCCAGAATCAGTCCGCGGGCGCCGGCGTACTCGGCCCCGCGCTTCAGCGTCTCGGCTGCAAAGGCGATGGCCTGGTCGAGCGTGGCCCCGGGCGGCCGTGGGCCGCCGAACACCCGTACGTGCGTCGCGCCGACCTTCGACGCGACGTCGAGCCACTTGCGCAGCTCGGCCAGCTCCTGTTCGCGAAGTGCCGGAGTGGGCTGCGCGAGCCGCACGCGCGTGCCGATGCTGTAGATTTCGACCCGGTTCCGATAGGCGAGACGACGCAGCGGCAGCAGGTACTCGTCGGACGTGCCTGGCAGCCAGTACACGGTCAGATCGATGCCGTCGGTGCCGGTCTCGACGGCGATGCGTATGAGATCTTCATACGTCATCGTCTTCGCCTCGAGTGCTTGCCGGTAGGAGTAAGCGACCAGACCCGTTCGAAAGCGGGCTCTGGCCGGCGGTGCGGGTTGCGCGCGGCCGTCGGGACCGGTGGCGGCAACGATCGCTGCTCCGGCAGCCGTCAGGAAGCGCCGGCGATCCATTGCGATCTGCTCACCCTTTCTTCTTCGGCGGCGTTTCGTACGGCGCGCCGGTGCCCGATGAGCCCAGGAAGAGCGTCTCGCCGCTGGGCAGTGTGAGGTCGCGGCCGTTTGCTCGCAACGAGCCGTCCTTGGACTGATACCCGTCGACGAGGATCTCCATGCCGGGCTGGAGCGACTGCCTGGTCAAGCCGCGCCTGAACAGCGTGTTCGGCGTTCCGGCTTCGATCATCCATTCCTCCGTGGTGCCGTCCGGCTTCTTCACGGCGAGGTGGATCCACGCGTGGGGATTCACCCAGTCCATCTTCGTGACCGTTCCGCGGAACTTGACCGGGCGATTCGCGTCGAACTCCGAGTTGAAGGCGTGATGGGCCACGAGCGGCGCCGAGCCCGGCGCCAGCAGCGCCCCGAGTACGGCGGCGGCGAAGAACAGCCGTGTTCGCATCGGCATCACCTCTCACGATTCCGTTTCGGCACTGTCTCTCCGTTCTTCTCACGGATGCGAGCGCCCTGCAGCAGGTGGACGATGTCGTAGTTGTCCTCGTGGCACGCGTACTCGTACATCTGCTCGTCGGGATCGATCCGCGTCCAGGGGATCATCGCGGTCCAGGGCCTCGTCCACGTGTGCGGATCCTCGACGGTGAACTCGTAGCGGATCGTCCGCGCGTCGACGCGCGTGAACCGCTCGGTGATGCGAAAGGTCGCTGGATCCGCGTCCTGGAAGATCACGCCTTCGTCAGTCCGGAAATTCTTCGTCTCGACGACGAGCGTGGTGCCGTCCCAGCGGCCGCGCGAGTCGCCGAGCCACTGGTGCAGCGTGGGGCCGATGTGCGGCCGGCCGTCGAGCGGAATGATCCGCGCGCTGTGAATCATCTCGGGCGCGATCGCGACATACCCGGGACTCTGGAAAATCTGGAAGTCGTTGTTGTAGATGGTGGGGAGATACGGCGGCGAGTCGGTTCTGATGAGGCACCGCACCGGCAGCGACAACTCCTCGTGGCTGTCGGGCAGGCCCGCCGCGAAACGGGCTGCGGCGTCGGCCCGCGCCGCGCGCGCCCGCTGGCGCTCGGGCGACAACGGCACGAGCGCAGGAATGTGCCCGTCGGGCGGGTCCACGATGAGCGAGGTCCGATGGTCGCTGGTGATGGTCAGGCGTCGCGCGTCCATCCAGTGCTCGTTGTAGGCGCGATTGACGTCGACTTGCGGACCGCCGTCGCGGCGATCGCGGGTCAGGTTGTAGGCGAGGTCCCGCTGGAACTCAGCGGCTTCCTCGTCGGTCAGTACTGGTTTGTCCGACAGACCGCCCGGGCGCGCCAGCGGCGTGCTGGTGGCATCGTTCCAGACGCCCTGCAGGTCGGGGTCGCCCCACGGCGTGTGAGGCACACTCCACGCCGCGGTTCTTGACGGCGCCTTTCCCGCTTGATCGGCCCGCGCCGGAAACGAGAGCACCGCTGCGACGAGCGCCGCGGCGGCTGCCGACACGAATCGTCGA
>DATFXR010000140.1:0-5338 GCA_035315685.1 Vicinamibacterales bacterium
CGATCGTCGTCGGGAAGCCGAGATCGAGCGCCCACAGCGTGTGGTCGATGAGGTGCGCGCCCATGTCGCCGATCGCGCCGACGCCCCAGTCGACCCAGCCGCGCCAGTTGAACGGGTGATAGACCGGGTGGTACTCGACGCCGGGCGCCACGCCGAGGAACAGATCCCAGTTCAACGTCGCCGGTTTGGGATAGGCGCCGGCCATCGCGTTGGCGAGGCGCGCTTCGATGCCCGGGCCGTTCCACTTGAAACCGCCCTCCGGCGCCTGACGGACGCCGGGCCGCGGAATGCCCTGCGGCCAGTAGCCGAGCGGGCGATTCGTCCAGATGTGGACTTCACGGACGTCGCCGATGGCGCCGGCCCACACGTACTCGACCGCCGTCCGCGCGTCGTCCCACGAATGGCCCTGATTGCCCATCTGCGTCGCGAGCGTCGGCATGCTCTTCGACTTGCGCGCCAGCTGCCGCGCCTCGGCGACCGACCAGGTGAGCGGCTTCTGCACGTAGACGTGCCTGCCGAGATCCATCGCGGCGAGCGCGATCGTCGCGTGCATGTGGTCGGGCGTGGCGATGACCACGCCGTCGATGTCCTTCTGCTTGTCGAGCAACTCGCGATAGTCGTGATACCGCGTCGCGCGCGGCAGCGCGTCCTTCAGCCGCTTCATGCGGTCGATGCTCGCCGCGGTGCGCTCGCGTTCGAGCGCGGTGAGCGGCGGCTCGGGGCGGCCCAGCGTGTCGAGCCGCACCTCGCCGCGCTGCTGCCGATCGAGGCGGTCCTGCTGATTCTCGATGTCCCGGTCGAGCGCCGCGAAGCCCTTGTCGGCGTATTCCCAGTCCACGTCGCAGATCGCCACGATGTTCTCGGTGGCGAGATTGACGAGGTTGCTGCGTCCCTGTCCACCGACGCCGACTGCCGCGACGTTGAGGCGGTCGCTGGGCGCGGTCTGTCCGTGGCCAAGCACATGCCGCGGGACGATCGCAATGCCGGCGCTGGTGAGCGCCACGTCAGACATGAAATCGCGTCGCGAGAGTTTGCTGGACATCGTGGTCCTCACGGTCCGGCTGAAGCCGGACACTACCGTTGCGAAAGCGCGCTTACGACAGCGAGCGGATGCGGATATTCCGAAATGCGAGCGTGCCAGCGTGATCGCCCTGCACGCCGATGTGACCGCGCTTCGCCCGGCCGAACTTCGGCCATGCGTTGAACTTCGTCGCTGCCACCTTCGCTTTCCAGTCAGGACTCCACAGCTCGTAGTCGACGACCTTGGTGTCGTTCAACCAGTGCTCCACGTGCGCGCCGTTGGCGATGATACGCGTCTTGTTCCACTCGCCGACCGGGTTCAGATGGCCGGGCGGCGAAGGGTAGAGCCCGTAGTTCGCACCGGCGCAGGTGAGCCGCGTCTTGTTGTCTTCAGCCTCGTCGTCGTCGAGCAGCTGGTATTCCGGACCGGTGGTGTAGATCCGATCGTCGTTCGGTCGTCCTTTGAAATCCGGATCCTCGATGCCGCGATAAAAGATGCCGCTGTTGCCCGCCCGTCCGATCTTCCATTCGAGCTCCAGCTCGAAGTCGCCGAATTCAGCCTTCGTGATCAGATCGCCGACGTGCCCGTCCTTCGTCAGGGCGTCGCCGACGATCTTCCATCCGTCCGGCACCCTCGGACTTTTGTAGCCGCGCCACGCGTCGAGCGAGGTCCCGTCGAAGAGCGCCCGCCACGTACCGGGCGCGGCTGCCCGAGGTACCGACATGAGGAGCGCACAAGTCCAGCTGACAGCGGCGAAGCGCAGGGCGGCCCGAATGCTCATGTTCCGAAGATTATGCGACTTTCGCGACCGCGGATCTACGCGTAACGACGGCCGCCGCGTAGCAGACGGCGACCAGCAGCAGCAGGAACCGATAGCCGGCCAGGAGCGACAGGTACTCGCCGACGCCGCCGACGATCGCGCCGATCAGATTGGCGCCGAAGTCAGTCGCCGCTGACGAGGATTCCCTGAAGCTGGCGCTGAACAGCAGGCCGGCACAGAACACCGGGCTGAAAACGAGCACGCCGTAGAACAGCGACTCCAGCGCGCGGCTCTCGAACGTCACCCGCCCGACCGGCACCAGGAAGTTCACCGCGACGAGCGCGATGAGCGCCGCGAAGACGACGCCCCGCCGGAGGTCGATGCGGCTGGCCACGAGCGCGCTCGCCAGTGCCATTGCGAGGACCGACGCGATCGCCAGCGCTGCCGACGACCAGGTCGATCCCCACAGCAGCGCGAACTGCACGATCGATTTCGTCTCGAGCAGCATGAAACCGGCGCCGAGGAAGAAGAAGTGCCATGACCATCCGCCACCGCCGGCGGCGGCGCGCGCCAGCGCGATGGCGGCCGCCGAGATCGCCAGCACAATCGCCAGTGCGGCGACGTAGTGGCGCGGCAGTTCGGGCGCTCGCATGTAGAGAAACGGCCAGTCGTCGGTGGCGGCGACGACGCTGGGGTCGCGCGCGAGCGGGTGCGCCGGACTGGGCGTGTGCGGTTGACCGTAGGCCATCACGTCACGCGGAAGCGGCGGCGGCGCATGGAGCCGCGCGACGCGCGGCCCTGCGAGGATGACGCCGAGATAGGCGCGGTCCTGATGGACGTGCGCGAGCGATTCGCCTCCGAAAACACCGGCGATCGTGTTGGCGAGTCGATCGACCAGCCACTTTTCGCGGAAGTAGTTATAGACCGCCATCACGCCGCCGGGCGACAACCGATCGCGTACCGCTTCGAACGATTCGCGCGTGAACATGTAGCTCTCGAGCCGCACGCCGGAGAAGCTCGATTGCACGGTCAGCGAGTCGATCAGCGCGAACACGATCAGGTCGTAGCGTTTGGTGGTCGTCCGCAGATAGTGCCGCGCATCGTCGTTGATGATCGTCACCCGCGGATCGCGGTACGGGTGATCGGGATGCCGCTCGGCGCCGAGCCGCAGGATCACCGGATCGATGTCGACCGCATCGACGTGCTTCGCGCCATGCTTCAGCGCCGCGGCGACGTCGGTGCCGCTGCCGGCGCCGAGGATCAGGACGTTGTCGAAGGTGTCGCCGAACACGTCGTACGGCCACTGATAGAAATACTCCTTGAACTCGACCGGCGCCATCGACTGATGGAAGATGTGATTCACCTCGATCACCGTTTCGCTGTGATCCTGGAAGAGCGTGATGCGGTAGTACGGCGACCACAGGCTGCCGGCTTCCATGCGATGCACGACGACGAGCGAGGCGGCGAGGAGCGCGATGTTGAGCATGGCGAGCGGCAGTCGCACGTCGAGCCCGGGGAAGGAACGCACGTCGACCACGAGCGGCAGCGCCGCAGCGGCCGCGACCCCGAACCACGCGAGTGGCGGCAGCTGCAGCCAGGAGACGACGGCGAATGCCGCAACCCCGGCCAGGCTGCCGAGCAGGTTGATCACGTATGCGCGGAGCGGCGCGTGCTTCGTCAGTTCCTCGCCCATCCGATTCGCGACCGTGACGAACAGCGCGGCCACCGCCGTGAAGAGCAGCGGCAGCAGCAGCGTGCTCTCCACCGGGACGACCGGCGCCGACGTTCCACTCGTGAAGTAGATCGTCGACGCGCTCGGGACCGCGACCTCGAGGCGGAGCCGATCGACGGCAAGAATCACGGCCAATTGAATCAGCGGAAACCACCCGATGAGATTCCGCCGGCGCGTTGCCAGCAGGCAGCCGATCCCGATGCCGAGGAAGCTCGCAAGCAGGATGAAGTTCGAGAAATAGGCGAGCAGACGCACGTACGCCGGCATCCACCGGATGACGGCGGTCTCGAGAAAGAGAACCAGAAAGGACGCGATGAAGAGAAGCATGGCGGACGATTATTGCTAGAATCGCGCGCTATGACGAATCTGACCCGCCGGCTCGCTCCGCGCGCCATCGTCGCTGCCTGCGTCGTCGCGGCCATCGTCGTCGCTGCGCGGCAACCGCACGCCGCCGGCACGCCGTCCCTGTCACCGGCCGGCGAAGAAGCGATCGGCGCGCTGCTGCGGCAGAAAGTGGCCGAAGACATACCGGCAATCGCCGTCGTCGTCGTCAACGCCCGGCAGCAGCTGCTGATCGATGCGGCCGGACAGCGTGACGTCGCCGCGCACGCTGCGCTCGCAACCGACGCGATCTTCCGCATCGCGTCGATGACCAAGCCGGTCACATCGCTGGCGGTGATGATGCTGGTCGAACAGGGCCGGCTGCGGGTCGACGATCCGGTCGCGAAGTACCTGCCCGAGTTCGAGCGGGTCCGCGTGCTGACGTCGTTCAACGAGGCCGACGGGACGTTCGAATCGCGCGCGCCGGCACGACCGATCACGATCCGGCATCTGCTGACGCACACGTCCGGCATCGCCTATCCGTTCGTCGACGCCCGGATCGCGAAGATCGACGACGGGAAGAGGGCCAGGGTCGAGATTCCGCTGCTGCACGATCCGGGCGAGCGATTCACCTACGGTCCCAGCACCGCGGTGCTCGGCCTGGTGGTCCAAAAGGTCAGCGGACGCCGGCTCGACGAATTCCTGAAGGAGCGCATCTTCGATCCGCTTGGAATGGCGGACACGTCTTACGCGGTTCCGGCAGACAAACACGACCGCGTCGTGACGCTACACGCGCGCAGCGGAGCCGACCTCAACGAGCGCGCCAACCCGGCGACGATTGCGTCCAATGTCGCCGGCGACGGCGGCCTGCTCTCCACCGCCGCCGACTATGGCCGCTTCATGCAGCTGTTCCTGAACGGCGGTCGCGCCGGCACCACGCGCCTGGTGTCCGAGTCGACGATCCGGCAGATGCTGTCGAATCAGATCGGCCGAGTCGTCGTCGAACAGCAGCCGTCGGTCGATCTGGCGCGCGCGAAGCCGTTTCCGTTCGGCGGCGGCAAGGACGCTTTCGGGTTCGGATTCCAGATCGAGGCGGCACCGGCGACCGGCGGGCTGCGCAGCGTCGGCAGCGCGAGCTGGGGTGGCATCAACAACACGCATTTCTGGATCGATCCGCGCAAACAGATCGCCGCGGCCGTGCTGATGCAACTGCTGCCCTACTACGACGAGACGGCGATTGACGTCCTTCGATCGGTCGAGCGCCTCGTCTATCAGAACCTCCGCACATCGTCTTAGCGAAGGCCGGGGCTGGGGGCCAGGGGCTGGTTGCGATCGAGCATGACGGCTAGCCCCAAGCCCCGAGCCCTGGCCCGTCCGGTGTTCGTCTTTACGCGGACTCACGTCCGGCGCGCGCGGACGACCGGATCGGGATCGTGAACTGTCAGCGCGACGACGCGATCGCCGTCGCGCTCGAATCGGATCGTCGTTCCGGGGCCGCCGGCGG
>DATFXR010000141.1:0-4573 GCA_035315685.1 Vicinamibacterales bacterium
GGCCAGCCGGCGCCTCAGCCTCGCCGGTTGAGCGATCACGTGCGAGGTTGATGTCGGCTACGCGGATCGGCGCTGAGCTGAGAGCCATTCCACGAGCGCCGGCTCCGTGAACGCCCATTCCCAGACATTGTGACCCACTCCCGCGTACTCGGTGTAGAAAGGGTGTCCGCCGGCTTTCCGCAGAGCTGCACTGCGGCTGCGGGACACGCGACCGACGCGCGCCGCTTACTGTCGTCGCAACGTCACGCGCGAAAAATACGCGTCCGTGCTCGAGTGCGCCCACAGCGCCAGACGACCGTGCGTGTCTCCGAGCTTCAGGTCGGTCACGATCAGACACGGCTGTTTCGCGCCGTTCACGTACAACTCGGCACGCCTGCCGGATAGCACGATGCGCATGGCCGTCCAGACCCCGGGCTCGAGATCGACGTACGACTCGTATTTGCCGGGAGTCTCTTCGCGCAGGCGCGGCCACGGGAAATCGGGCTCTGACGTGTACTGCACGGAATGGTTGCGGCGCAATTGATCGTCGGCGCGCCCGTTCGTCGGTCGCAGGTAGAGATTCTCGTAGCGACGCTCATCGGGCTGGACGCGAAAGGCCATGCCGATGAAGCCGCGGGCATCACCTGGCACCGTGGCGCGCGGCGCGCCGGCGACGTCGGCGTCAATCGTCCCGTTGGTGAAGTCCGATCCGCTCAGGATTGCGCTGACGTTGTCGGCCGCGGTTTGATGGTCGGGCGAAGGCGTGAGATGAACCGCACGGCGGCCGCGGTAGGTGGTGATGTCCGCTTTGCCATTCACCAGTTTCAGCCCATCCAGCGACTGAAAGGTCCACTCCTGAAGAGTGTCGTCGCGAACGGCTGCCAGACCGACCGAACCAGAGCCCAGCGTAATGACGAGGAGACTCGAAGTCAGGTTCATCGACGTGGCCCTCACATCAGCACGCGAGGTTGACGAAATGGGAGTCGTGACCGTCTATAACACACCCGGCCGGCGCCTGGTGGGTTCATGGCCGGCAATCGCCGTGAAGAGTCGAGCGTCGCCAAATTCTTGGAAGACGCTCGCATTCTCGTGTCCGATAGTGAACGGCACCAGTGATTCCGACGCAAGAGACGGAGTGCCGGCCCTGACGGATTGCGCGATAGTACGCACAGGCTGAGGTTCTCCCGGGGAAGGCGCAGCATGGCCGCACGCATCGCGAACGCAGACTCGATTCGCGCGACGATCGATGCCGTCGACATCGACACACGCGTGAAGCAGCACGACTGGACGGAGATTGCGCGGCATCTCGACGCGCACGGCTGGGCGACGCTTCCCGGCCTCCTGACGAAGGACGAGACGGACGCGCTCGCCGCGCTCTACAGTGACGACCGCGTGTTTCGCAGCCATGTCGTGATGGCGCGCCATGGTTTCGGACGCGGGGAGTACAAGTACTTCAAGTACCCGCTGCCGGAAATTCTCAGCCGGCTGCGGACGTCCCTTTATCCGCGACTCGTCTCGATCGCCAACTCATGGAACGAGGCGATGGGCGTGAATGTCCGCTATCCCGCTTCGCACGGCGACTACATCACGAGGTGCCACGCCGCAGGCCAGACCCGGCCGACGCCGCTGCTCCTGCAGTACGGTGAAGGGGACTTCAATGCGCTGCACCAGGACGTGTACGGCGAGCACGTCTTCCCGCTGCAGGCGATGGTCCTGCTGTCGGAACCGGGCAGCGATTTCAGCGGCGGAGAGTTCGTGGTCACCGAGCAGCGGCCGCGCATGCAGTCGCGCGTCGAAGTCCTGCCGCTTCGGCGCGGCGACGCCGCCGTGTGGGCGGTCCGTCACCGTCCGGTCCAGGGCACGCGCGGAGCGTATCGCGTCACCATGCGGCACGGCGTCAGCCGGATTCGATCGGGCCATCGCCACACGGTCGGTGTGATCTTTCACGACGCGAAGTGATCGCGTACGCGTCAGTTTCGCATCAGCGCGTTGAGATCGGCGGTCGTCGCGGATCGATCGACGAAGTCGAACCGACCGTGTTCTGTGACCTCGCGCGCGGCGTCGAGCAGGGCGGTCATCGCCGCGCGATAGAGTGACGTCGCGAGGCTGATGCGTTTGACACCCGCCGCCGCGAGCTCAGGCACCGAGAATGACTTTCCCTTGATGCCGACCATGAAGTTGACCGGCTTCGAGACCGCCGCGCACACGGCGCGCACCGCGGCAAGGTCGGGCAGCCCCGGTGCGAACAGCACCTCGGCTCCGGCTCGTTCGAACGCCTGAAGGCGGCGAATCGTGTCGTCCAGGCTCGGGTCGGCGTACAGGAGATTGTGTGCGCGCGCTGTCAGGATGAACGGAAACGGGAGCGCCCGCGCTGCTTCCACAGCTGCCGCGATCCGTTCGACCGCCTGTTGGCCATCGTAAAGAGGCCGATCCGGATTGCCGGTCGAGTCCTCGATCGTGCACCCCACGAGTCCCGCCTGCGCCGCGAGACGGATCGTCTCGGCGACGACTTCCGGCGCATCGCCGAATCCCTTCTCCAGATCGGCGGAGACCGGCAGATCGGTCGCATTGACGATCAGCCGTGCATGCTCGAGCGCCTGTTCTCGCGTCAAGCCGCCGTCGCGGAGACCGATGGCGCAGGCGGACGCGGCGCTCGAAGTTGCCAACGCCCTGAAGCCGAGGCCGGCGAGCATCCTGGAAGAACCGACGTCCCACGGATTCGGAATGACGAAGGTTCCCGGATCGTCGTGCAGCGCGCGGAAGCGTGCGGCCTTGTCGTTCTGACTGGCACTCATCGGAGTCGGCGTCACCGACCTCCCGGTGCCTCGGGCAGCGCCCACGCGTACAAGGAAGATCCGCCACCCACCAGCACGAACTGACGACCATCGAGCTCGTAGGTGATCGGCGAGTTGCCGACACGGCCGATCGCAGCATGCCACAGCGTCTTGCCATCCGACGTCCGCATTCCGAGCACGTTGCCGGCGGTGTCGCCGGTGAACGTGAGCCCCGAGGCGGTCGTGAGTACGCCCGCGCCCGAGGCGCCGTCGCCGAGATCGTGATGCCACTTGATTGCGCCGGTGCGATAGTCGATCGCCCGCAGCACGCTCTTCCCGTAGACGCCGTAGTCGGCGCCTGCCCAGCCGTACGAGCCGTGGTCGGGCCGGAAGAAATAGATCCCGTACGCGTCGTGCGCGCTCACGAGGAGCAGTCCGGTCTCCGGATCGAAGCTCGGCGATCGATAGTTCGTGCCGCCGCTCTCATCGGGCGCGACGAGCCGGCCGTCGCGCGCCGGTTCCTTCGCCGGGTTGGGAATCGGCCGGCCGTCCTGATCGATACCCGTCGCCCAGTTCGCGGTTGCGAACGGCGTCGTCAGCAGGCTCCTGCCGGTCGTGCGGTCGAGCACGTAAAAGTAGCCGTTGCGCGACGCCTGGAGTACCAGCTGCGACGGCGAGCCGTTGAACGGCGCGTCGATCAGGACCGGAACTTCGGCCGCATCCCAGTCGTGCGTATCGTGCCGCGTCGCCTGAAAGCCCCACGCCAGCTTGCCGGTGTCCGGATTGATCGCGACGATGCTGTCGGTCCAGCGGTTGTCGCCGGTGCGCGCCGGCCCGTTCAGGACGGGAGTCGGATTGCCAGTGCCGACGAACAGCAGGTTGAGCCGCGGATCGTAAGTACCGGTCATCCACATCTGACCGCCCGTGGCGCCGTCGCTTGGGTTCCCGGGCGTGCCCGGCGGCGGCGTGCTGTAGAACACCCACTGCGTCTTGCCGGTTTCCGGATCGACCGACGTCAGGATCCCGGGCAGGTTGTCGAAATCGCCGGCGACGCCGACGATCAGGTGATCGCGAATGAGCAGCGGGGCGTTCGTCGACCAAAAACCTTTTTTCTGGTCGGCGATCACGACGTTCCATTTCACCTTGCCGGTGTGGGCGTCGAGCGCCACGAGATGCGCATCCGGCGTCGTGAAGAAGACCGAATCCTTGTAGATGGCGACGCCGCGATGGCCGATGTGGAAGCCTTCGTTTGCCGGATACGAGTAGCGCCACAACTGATGCGCCGATCGCGCGTCGATCGCCCACACGTTGTCCGGCGTCGTCACGTAGACGATGCCGTCGGAGACGATCGGCGTCCCTTTGATCTGCGACGTGTCGCCGGTCGCGAAGGCCCAGACCAGCGTGATCTGATGCAGGTTCGCCGGCGTCAGCTGCGTGAGCGTGCTGTGACGCCGCCCGGTGTTGTCGCCGTGATAGGTCTTCCACCCGTCGGTCGCCTCTTGAGCCAGCGCGACACATCCGAACAACACCACCGTCACGGCATTCCAGAACGTCGAACCTGACAATCGAAATCGGTTCACGGCCTGCCACGCATTCCAAATTCCAAATTCCCAATTCCTCATTGCTGCCTTCACGCTATCGCAGCGTCTGCAGATACGCCAGCACGTCATGCATGTCGTCATCGGTGTACCTGGCCAGTTGCTCGACGTGGGCGTCGAGCGGGTTGTCGACCGTGAAGGTCACATCCTGCGCGCGCCAGGAGCGGTAGCGGCCCGACGCGTCGGTCAGCGCGATCGTGAACTCGTCGCGATACGCGAGCG
>DATFXR010000142.1:0-12688 GCA_035315685.1 Vicinamibacterales bacterium
CGTCTCGGAGATGACGAAGTTCGGCATGCCGGGCGTGTTCACGCACGGCAACTTCGACACCTGGTCACCAGGCTATCTGATGTTCATCGCGGCGCTGCACAACGGCATCAGCCGCCTGTACGAGACGTTCGGCAACGGCGGTGCCGACACGGTCGTCCGCGAGTTGCGTCCCGACGAGTACGCGCGCACGTGGTACAAGCAGAACCCCCCGCTGCCCAAGACCACCTGGTCACAGCGCAACAACAACAACTACGAGCAGACCGGACTGCTGACCTCGCTGCATTACTTCGCGGCGAACAAACAGCTCTTTCTGCGCAACTTCTACACGAAGAGCAAGCGGTCGGTCCTGAAGGCGCGCACTGAGGGTCCCGCCGCGTACGTGCTGCCGGCGGACGACCCGCGTCCAGGCACGCAAGCCGAGTTGGTGCGCGTGCTGCAGAGACAGGGCGTCGAGATCGCACGCGCGACTTCGTCGTTCACGGTCACTGTTCCTGGAAAGAAGGCGCCGCCGCGGCCAACGACGACGGAAGGCGACGGTGACGGCGTCGGTGGGCCGAGCGAGCAGAGCCGGAGGCAGGGGGGGCGGGAAGGGCAGGAGGGACAGGAAGGGCAGGATCGGAAGGAGAAGCCTCAGTCCACGACGCGGACGTTCCCGGCGGGCTCGTACATCGTCCGCATGGACCAGCCGAACAGCCGCATCGCCGACTCGCTGCTCGACTATCAGTACTGGAGTCCCAACGATCCACAGCGGACCCCCTACGACGATACCGGCTGGACGTTCCCCGAGCTGTTCAACGTGCAGGCCGTCCGGGTCACCGACGTCAAGGTGCTCGATGCACCGATTGAAAAGATCAGTGGCGACGTGCGCGCGAAAGGAAGCGTCTCGAATACCGGATCGATGTTCGTCGTCAATCACAATGCGGACGTCGCGCTCGTGACGCTGCGCTACCGGTTCAAGGACGCCTCGTTCGAGGCTGCCGAGGACGCGTTCGACGCCGCCGGCCGGAAGTTCAATCGTGGCTCGTTCATCGTCAAGAACGTGAGCGCCGGCGACATGGAGAAGGCGGCGTCGGAGCTCGGTCTGCACGTCGTTGCCGTCGCCTCGGCGCCGTCGGTCAAGACGCATCCGTTGCGCGCGCCGCGCGTTGCGTTGCTGCACACCTGGCTGACGACGCAAACCGAAGGCTGGTGGCGGCAGGCGTTCGACAACGCGCAGGTGCCATTCACCTACATCAGCACCCAGTACATCGCGAAGGACGACAACCTCAACGCAAAGTTCGACGTCATCGTCTTCCCGCCGGTTGGGCGCGGGCCCGAGGCAATCGTCAATGGGATGCCGATGTGGGGGAACCCGCTGCCGTGGAAGAAGACTGCCGAGACGCCGAACCTCGGTTCCGAAGACTCGACCGACGACATGCGCCCGGGCCTCGGTTGGACCGGCGTCGCTCATCTTCAGGACTTCGTCCGGAAGGGCGGTCTCTTGCTCACCGTCATGGACACGGCCGATCTCGCGGTATCGAGCGGATTCGCACCCGGGCTCAGCGTCGCGCAGCGCCAGCGGATGCGGATCATCGGCAGCGTCGTGCGATCGAAGACCGTGGACGCGACGAGCCCGATCGCCTACGGCTACACCGACAACCTCGCGATCTGGTGCGACAACGGGCCGATCTTCACCCTCTCGAGCATCTACGGTGCGCGCGGCGGACGCCGTCTCGGACCGGACGATGGCGGCAACCGGCCGACGGGGCGGGGCACGCAGGACGATCCGGATGTCCCGCAGGGACGCCTCGGCGTCGAGATCCCGGCCGAGCCGCGGACGCAGACGTGGCAGGCCGTGCCGGTCACCGAGGAACAGCTGCGCAACGGGGTCAACGTGATCCCGCCGGCCACGCGGCCGCGAGTCGTGTTGCGCTACGCCGACACGCGCGAGCTGCTGGTGTCGGGCCTCGTCGAAAACGGCACCGAGATCGCGCAGCATGCCGCCGTGGTCGACGTCCCGCTCGAGAAGGGACATGTGGTCGCGTTCTCGAACAATCCGATCTGGCGCGGCGAGACGCAGGGCAGCTACTTCCTGGTTTTCAACGCGCTGATGAACTTCGATCAGCTGGACGCGGGCAGAAAGCTGGACGCACGGTAGGAGTGTGGGACCGATGGCCTATCAGTCCCACTCACCCCACTTCGTCGTCTAACCCACCGAGGTACCTATGGTCCGAGCGTTGTTTGTTCTTGCGGGCCTTTTTTTCGCGGTCTCTCTCGGCGCCGCGCAGCCGCCTCAACCCCAGACGCCGCCGCGCGACAACACGCAGGCCGCTCAGCCTCCAGCGACCGCGATCCTTCGTGGCCACGTCGTCGCCGCTGACAGCGGCCAGCCGCTGCGCAAGGCACAGGTGCGCATCTTTTCGCCGGAGCTTCGCGAGAACCGCCTCGCCACGGCGGACGCCGACGGCAAGTACGAGTTCAAGGACGTCAAGGCGGGACGGTACACCGTCAGCGCGAGCAAGGGGAGCTACGTCGGCCTTTCGTACGGGCAGACGCGCGCGTTCGAGCAGGGCAAGCCGCTCGAAATCCTCGCCGGCCAGACGGTCGAGAAGGTGGACTTCGCGCTGCCGCACGGCGCGATCATCACCGGTCGGGTGATCGACGAGTTCGGCGAGCCGCTGCCCGACGCGATGGTGTCGGTGCAGCGGCATCAGAACATCGGCGGCCAGAAGCGGCTCGTGCCTGCTGGACGCACCGCAACCACCAACGACATCGGCGAGTTCCGGCTGTTTGCGATCCCGCCGGGACAGTATTACCTGCAGGTGTCGCTGCGACCGATGGGCATGCCGGCCGACACCGACGATCGATCCGGATACGCGCCGGCCTACTTTCCTGGCACCTCGAACCTCGCGGAGGCGCAACGGGTGACCGTCCGGCTCGGGCAGGTGATCAGCGACATGAACATGGCGCTCCTGCCGATTCGCACCGCGCGGATCACCGGTACCGCCGTCGATTCCCAGGGCCGCCCGCTCAGCGGCGGCGTGATGGCCTTCCCCAAGAGCGATTCGATGGTGATGATGTTCGGCCCGCCTGCGCAGATCAAGCCGGACGGTTCCTTCAATCTCGGCGGCCTGACGCCGGGCGACTACGTCGTGCAGACCAGCGGGCCGCCAGGCAGCGACTACGCATCGATTGATCTGACGATCAACGGTGACGATGTGACAGGCGTCCGGCTCGTCGCGGCGCCGCCGCTCACGGTCGCTGGACGGCTGATCGTCGATGCCGGAGCCGCGCAGTCGGTGCAGACATCGTCGCTTCGGATCATGATCACGCCGGTGCAGGTCGGAACCCCGAATTTCGGAGGCTCCGGACCGGCGCCGGTGAATGACGACTTGACGTTCGAGGCGAAAGGGCGGCCCGGAAGGATGCGCCTGATCCTCGCGAACCCGATGCCGGGATGGGCGATCAGAGCGGTGCGCTACCGAGGCGTCGACGTCACGGACACACTCGAGCTCCGCGCCGGCGAGAGCATCGCCGACGTCGAGGTGGAACTGACGAACAGACTCACCGATATCTCGGGCCTCGTGACCACCGCCAAGGGCGAGAGCGTCAAAGACTACACGGTCGTCGTCTTTCCGCAGGATCGCGACAAGTGGACGGTCGCACGGTATCTCCGGCTCTCCCGACCCGATCAGGACGGCCGCTACAAGGTGAACGGCCTGCCGCCCGGCGAGTACCATGTAATCGCGCTCGACTACGTGGACTCCACGGAGTGGAGCGACCCGGAGTTCCTCGACGGAGTGCGATCGAAAGCGGCATCGGTCACGATCGGTGAAGGAGAAGTGAAGTCGGTCGATCTCAGGATCACGAGTGGATCGTGACAGGCTTCGCGGGTCCGGCTAAAGCCGGACACTACGGGCGAACCGTCCGGCTGAGGCCCGATTCCTGAGCGATCCGCAGCGTGACCGGCCGTAGTGTCCGGCTTCAGCCGGACTACTTCTTCAGGCTGCGCCGCTGGATGTACTCGCCCTGAATCAGCAGGTAGGTCACGTAGTACTTGTAGATGTTGCCGACGTAGGTCACGGTCTCGCGTCCGATGCGCTCGCTCGCGACGCGTTCGACGTTGTTGAACCAGACGTTGGGATCGAGGCCGCGCTGCGCTGTGTCGCGCTGCAACTGGCGCACGCGCGCCGGACCGGCGTTGTAGGCCGCGAACGCAAAGAGCATCTTGTTCAGATCGTCCATCGGCTCCTTCGCGTAGTAGCGGTCGACGATGTCGCGAATGTACTTCACGCCGGCATGGATGTTCGGCTCGAGGCGGTGAATGTCCCCGACCTTCAGCGTCTTTCCGGTCTCGGGCATCACCTGCATCACGCCGATCGCGCCGACGGCGCTCCGCGCGTTGTGGTCGAGCCGCGACTCCTGATAGCCCTGAGCGGCCATCAACATCCAGTCCATGCTGTACTGCGCGCCGTATTTCCTGAAGAGCGCGACGAGCGCGGCGAAGCGCGCCCGCGAGGTATCGGCCGACGCACCCTTGACGTACTGCGTGTTCAGCAGATAGCGACGGAAGATCATCCGGGCGTTGAGCGAGTTCAGACCGTTGACGGTCAGAAAGCTGTTGAGTGCGGCTTTGAGCTGAGGGCTGTCCTTCCTGATCGCCCATGCGATCTCGCCGCCGGTGCGCAGCGTGACCGACGGATACAGCTTCAGCGCCGGCCAGACGCGCTGCCAGAACCACGCCTTGTGATTGTCCACGACGAGGATGTCCACGAGACCGGCGTTGGCCATCTCGAGCAGATCTTCGTCCTCGAATTCCTCCGGCGCCGGCGTGATCATGACGGGCGGCCTGCCCTCGCTGCTCAAGCGGCGGTTCAACGCGGACAGGCTGTCGTAGTAACTGCTCGACTCGCGCACGAAGACCGTCTTGCCCGAGAGATCATCGGCCGACGAAATGACCGGCCCGTTCGGCTTCGTGACGATGATCTCGTCAACGCCGGCGATCCAGGGGTCGACGAAATCGACCACCTTTTCGCGCTCCGGCGTCACGGTGAGATCGGCGATCACGATGTCGCCCCTGCCTTCGAGCAGCGCCGGAAGCAGCTCGTTGCGCGCGAGCGGCACAAATTGCACGTCGAGCCGCAACTGCTTCGTGCTGAGGGTCCTGTTCAATTCGTCTTCGAGGAGCTTGCCCTGGTCGTAGGCGGTGCCGCGCGGCGTGCCGCGATCGATGAAGAACAGCGTTCTGCTGTAGGTGGTGAGCACGCGAATCATGCGCCGCTCGACCATGCCGTCCATGTCCCCGGTCCACGGCCTGGTGATCTCGGTGAGCGGCAGGCCGGTGCGGCCCTTCTCGGTGGGCGCCTGCGCGGACACGATCGCGGCGACGAGTGAAGGGGCCGCCAGTCCCGCAAGCAACGCTCGCATCCGGCGGAGTCTAGCACCGGCAGACCAGCTAGAAGTGGTCGCTCCTCCAGTACAGAATGTCGTCTCCGCGAAGCGAGGCTGCCGCTCTGTCGGCACCGAGCGGACGAACCATCATCACGTCGGGTGACGGCGTTCTCCCGATCGCGGCGGCCTGTGGCGGAACGAAGCCGGCGGGCAGCGAGGCTCGGACGACGGGCCGTCGTTCCGCCGGATCGCGCGCGATGAGCACCTGCAGCAACGCCCCCAGGCGCGCGCCTGCCGGATCGCGATCGCCGCATTCCTCGATCGTCCACTCATCGTTCTGTCGGCCGATCACGGCGTAAGCGACCGCCGATGCGCCCTCTTCCGCCACGTAGAACTGCAGCTCTCTGGCGCCTGGCCGTCCGAGGCCGGCCAGCAGGCGCTGTTTCGCGACGGCATACTGCACGAGATCGCGATCGCGATCGAGGTGGAATCGGAATGGCTGCGCGCGGATGCGGTTCATCGCGGCGATGTCGGCGAGGTCGCGGTCGTCGCCGGCGCGGACCATGGTCATCGGCGCGCCGTGGCGCGGCGACTCGGTCACCCGCAGCTGAACGTCATATGTGTCGATCGCAGTGAAGCCAAGGCGTGAGTAAAACGCGGGATCGATTTCCGAGAAGAGCACCGCGAGATCGATCCCGGCGGTCGTGGCCGCGTCGAGGATACGCTCGACCAGCTCACGTGCGATGCCGCGACCGCGCTGCGCGGGTTGCGTGAAAATCGCGCCGAGCCCGATCGCGCGGATCGATTTCCCGTCGAGCGTCGCGTCGAAGCGGTAGCGCTTCGCGCTCGCCAGGACAGTCGGTCCAGTCACGAGCGCCACGCGGTCCAGATGCGCGCGGCCCCAGGGCGTCCGACGCTGTGCCTCGTAATGGCGTCCGTAGGCCTGCCGGCTCAGCCCGTCGTGCCAGATGTCATACGTGGCATCAAGAATCTGTTCGAGAAATGCGCCCTCCGCTGGAACGAGTGAACCAATGTGCATATCGCGGCGCGATTGTAGTGGCGAATTGTTAAACCAGTGCGGCCTGGCGCCAGTCTAAGCAGGTAATGCAGCGGCTCCTTGCGACAACGATGGCAGTTCTTGCGATCGGAGTAGCCACGCCGACGGCCGGTCCGGCGCAGACGGATGCTGCGGTGGCGGTGCATGTGCTCAACCGTATCGCTTTTGGACCGCGTCCGGGCGACGTCGAGCGCGTCCAGGCGATCGGCCTCGACCGATATATCGACGAACAACTGCATCCGGAGCGAATCGCGGATCGGGCGATGGCGGCACGGCTGGCTGATCTCACCACCGTGCGGCTGTCGGAACAGGAAATCGTCAACACCATCGAGGTGCCGCAGATGGAAGCGCGCCGGGCGCAGAAGCAGGCCGCCGCGGGCGGCGATCCCAACGGCGCGCCGCCGCCGCGCAATCCGATGCAGCAAAGAGCCAGCGATCTCGTGGTCGAACTGGCGGAGCAGAAAATTCTTCGTGCGACCTACAGCGAGCGGCAACTGCAGGAAGTGCTCGCCGATTTCTGGTTCAACCACTTCAATGTCGACGCGCGGAAAGGGCGCGACCGCTTCTTCCTGACTGCGTACGAACGCGACACGATCCGGCCGCACGTGCTCGGCAGATTTCGCGACCTGCTCGGCGCAACGGCGAAGAGTCCGGCCATGCTCTTCTACCTCGACAACTGGATGAACGTGGACCCCAACGGGCCGCATCCGGAGACGCGGCCGGCCCGCCTCGTCCGCGGGCCATTCGGAGGACGCGCCGCCCTCCCGCCGGCGCCGCGTCCGCAGGCGCAGAGTCAGCAGGCGAAGAAAGGCCTCAACGAGAACTACGCGCGCGAGCTGATGGAGCTGCACACGCTCGGCGTCGACGGCGGCTACACGCAGAAGGACGTCACCGAAGTCGCGCGCGCCTTCACCGGGTGGACGATCGAGAACCCGCGCCAGGGCGGCGGATTCATCTTCAACCGCCGGCTCCACGATCCCGGGCAGAAGGTGGTCCTCGGACACGTGATCAAGGCGGGCGGCGACGAGTCGGACGGCGAGCAGGTGCTCGACATCCTCGCGAAGCATCCGGCCACGGCGCGGTTCATCGCGACGAAGCTGGTGCGCCGGTTCGTGAGCGACGCGCCGCCAGCGCCGCTCGTCGAGCGCGTCGCGAAGCGGCTTCGCGACACCGACGGCGACCTGCGCGAGGCCGTGCGCACGATCCTGACGGCGCCGGAGTTCGCGTCGCCGGACGTTCGCGCAGCGAAGGTGAAGTCGCCGTTCGAGTTCGTCGTCAGCGCGGTGCGCGCGACCGGAGCGGATCCGGTCGATGCGAAGCCGCTCGTCCGCCAGCTCCAGCAGATGGGCATGCCGCTCTACGTGTGCCAGCCGCCGACCGGCTACAAGGAAACCGCTGACGCGTGGGTGAACACCGGTGCGCTCGTGAACCGCATCAACTTCGCGCTGAAGCTGGCGCAAAACGATCAGGCGATGGCACGAACGCTCGGCGCGCCCGAGTTCCAGAAACGGTGAGGCCCATGCAGTCTCGACGCGTCTTCCTGAAGCACGGCGCATTCGCGTGCGTGAGCCTCGGCTTTGCGCCGTCGTTTCTGGCGCGCACCGTGTTGGCGGCGGGCGAGATACGCCGCGCGCGACAGCTGATCGCGATCTTTCAGCGCGGCGCCGTCGACGGACTCAGTGTCGTCGTACCGTTCGGCGAGCGTGAGTACTATCGCGCACGCCCGCGCATTGCAGTGCCGTCGCCTGGCGACGGCGACGAGGCAGCCGTCGATCTCGACGGCTTCTTCGGGCTCAACCCGCGGCTCGCGCCGCTGAAGCGCTGGTGGGACGCCCAGCAGCTCGCCATCGTGCACGCCTGCGGATCGCCCGACAGTACGCGTTCCCATTTCGACGCACAGGACTACATGGAGACGGCGACACCGGGACTGAAAGGTACCGCCGACGGGTGGCTGAACCGCTATCTGCAGGTGCGGCGCGACGAACACGCAACGGCGTTCCGGGCGGTCGCCCTGGCGTCCCAGGTGCCGCGGATGCTGCAAGGGCCGGCGCCGGCGCTGGCCGTGAGCCAGCTCGGACAGTTCGACATTCACGCCGGCCGCGCGAGCGCGGAGGCGAGCACCTCGTTCGAGTCGGCGTATGCCGCGGCGCGCGATCAGGTGTTGAACGGGACGGCACGTGAGGCGTTCGACGCGATGCGGATGCTGAAGGCCTCGGACCCCGCGAAATACCAGCCGGCAGGCGGCGCCGACTATCCACGCAGTCCGTTCGGCCAGGCGCTGCGGCAGATCGCGCAGCTCGTCAAGGCTGACGTCGGGCTCGAGGTCGCATTCGCCGACATCGGCGGTTGGGACACCCACGTCAATCAGGGGACGACCCGCGGTCAGCTTGCGAACCGCCTCGACGACCTGGCCCGCGGGATCGCGGCGCTCGCAACCGACCTGGGCGATCGCATCAACGACACGGTCATCCTGACCATGTCGGAGTTTGGCCGGGCGGTCAGCGAAAACGGCGGCGGCGGCACCGACCACGGGCACGGCAACGCGATGATGATCCTCGGCGGCGGCGTGCGCGGCGGTCGTGTGTATGGGCGCTGGCCGGGATTGGCGGTCGAGCACCGCTACGAAGGACGCGACCTCGCGGTGACGACCGATTTTCGAGACGTCTTCGGCGAGATCGTCACGCGGCACCTCGGCGTCGCGAACGCGGCGCCGATCTTCCCGAACTACCCGATCAGCGCGGCGAGGTTCCCCGGACTCTTCGCGTAGAGGTTCACTGCCAGCCGGATTCGCAGCGGGAAAGCAACCGCAGAGAACGCAGAGTGCTCCGCGGTTGCTTCCCATTCCACGAGCCCGGCTCCGGACCTCGCTCGAGCGACGCGCACCGCCCGCGACAGGTACAATCGCGCTGTGCATCTCTCCGATCTGCCAACACCTCAAGTCCTGATCGATCACCATCGCGCGCGGCGGAACATCGATCGCGTGCAACAGCTCGCGGCGGTGGCCGGGATGCGGCTGCGGCCGCACGCGAAAACCCACAAGTCGCCGCTCGTCGCGCGGTGGCAGATCGAGCGCGGCGCGGTCGGTCTGTGCTGCGCGAAGCTCGGCGAAGCAGAAGTGTTCGTCGCTGCAGGCATCACCGACATCCGCCTGCCGTACCCCGTCAACCCAGTGAACGCTGCGCGGCTGATCGCGCTCATGGACAAGGCGTCGATCTCGATCATCGTCGATCATCTGGCGGTCGCCCGCGGGTGGTCCGATGCGATGCGGCGCGCCGGGCGCGTGCTCGACGTGCTGATCAAGGTGGACGTCGGGTTTCACCGCTGCGGCATCGATCCGGACGCCGGGGGACTCGGCTTCATCCAGTCGATCGCGTCGCTGCCCGGCCTGCGGCTGCGCGGGCTGCTCAGCCACGCCGGCCATGCCTACCACGCCTCGTCCGAGGCGGCGCTGTGCGCAGTGGCGCAGCAGGAAGCAGAAACGCTCACGCGGCTGCGGGACGAGGCGGCACGATCGGGAATTCCGCTCGAAGAGGTGTCGGTGGGAACGACGCCCGCGCTGCGGTTCAGCGTGCAGCAGCGCGGCATCACCGAGCAGCGGCCCGGCAACTACGTCTACTTCGATCGCACGCAGGTGTCCCTCGGCGCCGCCACCCTGGACGACTGCGCGCTGACGGTGCTCGCGACCGTCGTCTCGAAGCATGCCGGGCGCATCATCCTCGACTGTGGCAGCAAGACGCTCACCAACGATCTGGCGCGCGGCATCACGCCGGCTGACGGCTACGGCGTGGTGCTCGACGGCGACGGCGCGTCGCCGCGCCGCATCGACGAAACGCTGGCTGTCGAGCGACTGTCCGAGGAGCACGCAACCGTGCGGGTGATCGGGGACACGCGCCTCGAGCCCGGCGATCGCGTCCACGTCGTGCCGAACCACTCCTGCACGGTCTCGAATCTCGTCGACGCGGTCAGGCTGGTCGACGGCGATCGGGTGATCGACACGCTGCCAGTCGCCGCTCGGGGTAGAATCCAGTAGCACATGGCGGACAAAAACGGGAAAGAGCGGCGCGAAGTCGGCGACGCGCTCGGCATGATCGAGACGCGCGGCCTCGTCGGCATGATCGAGGCGGCCGACGCCATGGTCAAGACGGCCAATGTCGTCTTCGTCGGCTGGCAGAAAGTGGACGCCGGGCTGGTCACCGCGATCGTCCGCGGCGACGTCGGCTCGGTGAAGGCGGCGACCGACGCCGGCGCCGCGGCGGCGCGGCGCGTCGGCGAGCTGGTCGGCGTTCACGTCATCCCGCGCCCAGCCGACGACCTCGAGAAGATTTTCCCGATTCGCTGATTCAGTCGGTGCGGCGCTTGCGCTTCCGCTTCGGGCGGATCGACGCGCCGAGATCCCGCAGCAGAGCTTCGTCGCCCACCACGAGCAGCGGTTGCGCCGGCGTCTTCAGCAGGTTGAAGAACGCGCCGCTCGCGGTGCGCGCGTAGATCTCGCGGCCGTCGGTCAGCAGCTGCACGGTTCCACCGCCGCCGGTCGCCTCGAACAGCCGATGGCCGAAGTGCTCCTTCAGGATCCGCAGCAGCTCGTGCAGCTGATGGACCGAGAATCCGCGTCGGCGCAGCTCGGCGAGCACCAGGAGCTCGAACAGCTCGATTGGCGTGTAGCGGCGCTCGGTATAGCCGCCGGCTTCGGTCCGATGCGACGGCACGGCCGGCGACAGCAGGCCTCCGGCGTCCCACACCTGCAGCTGGCGCGCCGTCAGCCCGGTCAGCGCCGCCACTTCACGCGAGCTATAAGTTTTTTTGAGTCGCATCCGCCATCGCGGCGCCGCCGAAATCCTTCTCGGTCAGTCCGCCTTCGTCGTGCGTCGAGTAGGTGAGCGTGACGCGCTTGTAGTTGATCAGGATGTCCGGGTGGTGATCGGCCTTCTCGGCTTCCGGCGCGAGACGGTTCACGAAGGCGATCGCTTCGAGAAAATCATTGAAGCTGTACTGCTTGCGGATGGCGTCTCCTTCGAGCGTCCAGCCGTTCAACGATTTCATCCGCCGTTCCGCATCCTCTCGGGTCAGTTTCATTTCACCTCGCTGGTCCCCTGCGTCCTTGTCGCGGCGCCGCCCGCTCGCGAATCACCCCGGTCTTCGAGCTCTCACCTCATCCAGGCGAAGACGCGCGGCTTCCACCGCGTCGAGAGACTCCTTCTGCATCTCGAACGCGCTCGGCCCCTCGGTCGGGCTCGCAAACGCGCTGCCGGCGATCGTCCGATGATACGCGCGCTCCGCGCGCTGGAGATCCTCGAGCGCGTCGGCGTGTTCCGCCTGCCACTCCAGCCAGCGTGTAAGGCGCGACAACGCTTCCGCGTCAGTGTCCGCGGCGCACTCGATGCCGAACGGATCGCCCGTGTCCTCGCGCTCGGCATGCGCGGTCCAGCGTCCCTCGCGCTGCGTGCAGATGAGTCGATAGCGACGAGCGCCGAGCGCGAGGTGCCTGCTGTCACGCGGCAGATCCATCAGCAACCGCCGAGACCGCGAAGGCCGGAGGGCAATCTTTTCTCCCCGTCACGCTGCATTCGGATCACGGTCCGGCTGAAGCCGGACACGACGGGTGCCACGGTCCGGCTGAAGCCGGACACGACCGCCATCCCGGGGCCCCCAGCGTTTCACAGATCACCGAACCGGGCCGGGCTCACCGCGGCGAGCATCGGATCGACTCGACCGTCGAGCATCGCGTCGGCGACCAGCGCCGCCGTGAGCGGGGCGAGCAGCACGCCGTTGCGGTAGTGACCTGTCGCGTACATCACGTTCGGCGCGATCTGCGAAGCGCCGATCACCGGCAGATCGTCGGCCGTCGCTGGCCGCAGTCCGACGCGCGCGCCCTTGAACCCGGCGCTCCACGCGTGCGGGACCAGCTCGCTCGCCGCGTCGAGCAGATCGCGCACCCCAGCGACCGTCGCCCGCTCGTCGAATCCCGCCTCTTCGACCGTCGCACCCACGAGCAGCGTGCCATCATCCCACGGTACGAGGTAGCAGCGGCTGCTCCACGTCACCCGCCGCAGCGGTGTCCCTGTCCAGCCGAGCGTCAGCAACTGGCCTCGCACCGGTCGGACCGGCACACGTCCGCTGACCCCCTCGATGTCGATCTCGCCGGACCAGCTGCCGGCGGCGATCACCACGGCATTTCCCGTCAGCGATCCGCGATCGGTGTCGACGACGACATCGCCGCCGATGCGCGAGATCCGGCGGACGCGGCTCGGCTCGATGAGCTGC
>DATFXR010000143.1:0-20159 GCA_035315685.1 Vicinamibacterales bacterium
TCGATGCGTTGCGCGGCAGGTAGATACTCATGGTTACCTACTCCTCACGTTGTCTCAATCAATCACCGACGACCACTACGGCAGCGGCGTGTTCATGTCCGCCGTGATCTCGGCGGCGCTGAGCGCGCGGTTGTAGATCCGAACTTCATCGATCAGGCCGGCGAAGTACTCCGTGCCGGGAATCGAGAACACCGTGTTCCCGCCGATGCGCAGCGGCGCGGTCGACGCCGCGATACCGCCGCCCGCTGATCCGGTCGTGCTGCGCAGCACGCCGTTGACGTAGAGGCGGATCGAGGTGCCGTCGTAAGTCACCGCGAGGTGCGTCCACACGCCGACCGGCACCGCAGGACCAGCGGCCGCTTCCTTGTCGGTGTTGGCGTTGCGGATGTAGCCGGCCGGACGCGACGGGTTGCTGTCGCCGTCGTTGCCGTAGAGCGCATACGCGAGGCCGGTCGTGCCGCGCTCCTTCATGATCACCGTGCGCCAGCCGCCGTTCGGGCCGGAGCCGGCGTCCGCCGACGGGTTGACCCACGCTTCGAGCGTCATCCCGCTCGACAGCGCGAGCGATGCGCTGTGCGGGATGTTGACGATCGACGACACTCCGTCGAACGAGAGCGCACCGCCGAAACCGACCTGCCCGGAAACGCGCGTCGCGCCGGCGATCGTGCCGTTGTTCCCGTTGCCCGACGAGTCGTTCGCGGTGTTGCCTGACGGTTCGTTGAACGACATCGTGAGCACCGGACCGGCGGCCGGCGGCGGCGGCGGCGCTGCGCCGAGCGATACGCTCAAGGCGACCGCACTGCCTGCAGCGGCGCTCGAGCCGCCGGTCGGGTTCGAACTGATCACCGAGCCCGCGGGCACCGATGCGGAGTTCGCCGTCGTGATGGTCCCGACGGTCAACCCGGCATTGGTTATCGCCGTCTGCGCCGCGGACTGCGTCAGGCCGACGACGTTGGGCACGGTGACCTGCGGCGGCGGTGGCGGCGGGACGCCAGCCTTGATTTCGACGGCCGCGATGTTCCATTGATCGAGCGTCGGGCCGGTCGTGCTCATCGCGACGGTCGTGTTCGCGGCGGCCACTGCGCTGCTCGTGGCCTGCACCCAGAAGGTGTCGCCGACCGCGCTGTCGACGAACTCGTGCACCTTGGTCTGGCCGGCGGCCATCGTCCGCGCCGTCGCGCCGTCCCAATCGTTGCCGGTCGCGTAGACGAGCGAGTTGATGGCGGTCGTCGCCAGGCTGACCGACGCGGCGCCGGTCGTCGCGCTCGCGCCCGCCGAGGCGCCGACGCCCGACGATCCGCTGAACGCGATCACCGTCAGCGACTGATGCGCCGACGAGGTCTGCGTGCTCGACACGGTGACGTTGGTCAGCAGGCCGGAGGCGGTCGCGGTCCAGATCTCGGCGTCGCCGAAGCTGCCCGCCTGGCGGCGCACGCGGGTCCAGGTGAGGCCCGCGCCGGTGACGGTGACCGTCTGCGCGTTCGCCGCGGCCGGGCCGTCGGAGGCGACGAACGCGACGAGCACGTCGTTCGCCTTCGTCGTGCTGAATGCCGCGGTGGTGCGCTTGCCGGCGCCCTCCGAGAAGATGATCTTGTCGACCGTCGGCGCGGTGAGCGCGACGTTCGACACCGTCACGGTGACGGCAGCCGACGTCGCGGAGTTGCCTGCGGCGTCGCGTGCGATCGCGGTCAGCGAGTGCGACCCGTTGGCGACTGCCGATGTGTTCCACGTCACCTGATAGGGCGCGACGGTCACTTCGGCGCCGATCTGCGTGGCGCCGTCGAAGAACTTCACGCCGGCGACGCCGACGTTGTCGCTCGCCGCGGCGACGACGGGCACGTTGCCCGACACGGTGCCGCCGGTCGGCGCGGTCAGCGCGACCGACGGGGCGATTTGATCGGCCAGCACGGCGACGTTGACGACGCCGACGGACGTGCCGAGCGGGTTCTGAATCTGATAGGTGAAGGTGTCGTTGCCGACGAAGCCGGACGCCGGCGTGTAGGTGTAAGGACCGCTCCCGGTGATGGTGCCGCCGGCGGAACTGGTCGCGGACACCGACACGAGCGTCAACGGCGGTGCGCCGGTGTCGTTGGCGAGCAGCGTCGCGCCGGTGAACGACACCGGCGACGCCACCGTCTGCAGCGAGTCGGTCACTGCGACCGGAAACCCGTCGTTGGCCGGCGGCGGCGGCGGCACGTAGCAGCCAGGCAGGATCAGGAACTGCGATGGCGGCTGCGCGGCCAGGCCGAGCGGCACAGTCAGAATGCTAAGGAGCAGTGCCGCGGCCAATGTTGCCCGGCGTGGCCAGCTCCAGAACTCGTGGCGGCGATTCACAGACATGCCTCGCTCCCGGTGATGCAGTTCACCCAGCAATCCAAACGTGGCAATCCCGAACGTGTTCTGCGTGGTTGGTGTGGTGTCGTAAGGTAGGCGGGAAATAGATCGCGCGGAATTGGTCTTTGGTGGCGCTCGCGTCACCACTTTGGTGGGGCGTGACGTGCGCTCCACCGCGCGCCGATGCCGCGGCGCGATTTGCGTGCAAACACGCGCGTGCGATCGTGTGAAGAGTCGCCGCCCCGCGCGTACTTTTTCAGACTCGGGCGCGCCTCGCTGGCGCCGCACCGGCAGTTGCGCCCGTCAGATTGCCACCGTGTGCAATCAAGTCATGCGGCGCGAACGTTGCTACCCTCCGCCGCCACACACCCTCTTACGTAATCCAAACGATGCATTCAGACAGTATTCGCATCCTGGTTGCCGACGACCACGCGTTGATGCGCGAGGGACTCAAGCGCCTCGTGGAGAGCGAAGAGGACCTCCGTGTCGTCGCGCAGGCTGGTGACGCCAACGAGGCGATTCAATTGTCTCGTCGGCTTCAGCCCGATCTGCTGATTCTCGATCTCACGATGCCCAACGGCGGCGCGCTCGATGCGCTGCGCGCGATCTTCTCGGGCCCGCCGACCGCGATGCGCTCGATCGTGCTCAGCGGCGACAACCACCGCGGCGACACGATCGCGGCGCTGCAGCTGGGCGCTCGCGGCATCGTGCTGAAGACATCCGATGCATCGCTGCTGTTCCGCAGCATTCGTGCGGTGATGGCGGGCGAGTACTGGCTCTGGCACCGCAACGTCTCCGACGGCGTCGAAGCGATCCGGCTGATCATGGCGGAGAACGACAGCGCGGCGAAGGCCGAGCGCTATCGACTGACGCCGCGCGAGCTCGAGATCGTGCCGCACATCGCGGTTGGCGCGTCGAACAAGGACATCGCGGCGCTGCTGTCGGTCCGCGAGGACACTGTGAAGCGGCACCTCTCGAACATCTTCGACAAGCTCGGTGTCTACTCGCGGCTCGAGCTGGCGTTGTTCGCGATCAACCATGGCCTCGTCGAAGCGCCGAACGCCACCATCCCATCGCGCAGCGCCAACGCCGACTGACCACCTCTGGAGGTGAACACGTGAAATCGAGTCTTGGTCCGGTCCTGATCAGAACGTCCGTCGCGCTCGCGTGTCTTCTTCTGCTCGGCCCCCGCCCGTTCGCGGCGCCGAACGGCCCGGTCGAACATCTCGCCGGTCGCTCGCTCGATGCGAAAGGCGTCTACGCGGGCCCGGTGGACATCATCATCGAACGGTGGTCGTCCGACGAAGAACACGACAAGGTCCTGCAGGCGATGTCGAAGAAGGCGGATCCCGACGCGCTGCTGACCGTGCTCGAAAAAGTTCGCGTTCGCGTCGGCTACGTGCTGACACCCGGCATCCAGGCGAGCGGCGCGCGGGCGCTCGGGCGCCGCGCGTGGAACATCGATTACGCGCGCGAGATCACCACCCCCGCCGGGCGCCGCGTCGTCGTCGCCAGCGAGGACCATCTGCCGATCGGAGAATTCCCGAAGGATGTTGCTGCGCATGGCACGCCGCATCGCGCGGACGTGCTCGAGTTCCACCTGGCCAAGGACGGGAAGGGCGTCGGCAAGCTCGCCAGCGGCAGCAAGATCGTGGTCAACACGTCGACGAAGACGATCGAGATCGCGAAGTACGACACCGAGCCGGTTTCCCTGGCCGAAGTGCTGCCGCAGCGTATCTACGCGAGAAAAGAGCCTCCCAAGGAGTACTACGGCGCGGCAACGAAACCGCGCTAGCCATCGTCACGCGCGCTGACGCGTTGCAGGATCCGCCGCGCACGCCGGCGGATCCGCTGCGCCCGGCGCGGACGCGTGTCAGCGCACCCCGCCTTAGCGATTCTCGCGATCTTTCGATCAGTTTCCTCACGCTTCCCCCACTGATCTCTCACGGTTCCCCCCACCGAAGCGGAATATCACCGCTCTGCCACGGCGACTACATTCCTGCGCACGCTGGCGGATCCGTCGTGCGGTCACGTGCGCGGGTGTGAGCGCGCCCTTACCGACTTCTCACGATCTTTCAATCAGTTCCTGACGGTTCCCCCACTAATCTCTCACGGTTCCCCCCGCCGAAGAGGAATATCGCCGCTCCAGCTCGGCGACTAAATTCCCGCCCACATCCCGTTTCAACGCGGTCTCCGCGCGCGTGCGGAGCCATCCACGAGGAGGACATGCCCTGCGCACGTGTGAGGAGGGACGTCGGGCCGGCCATCGCTGACGACGCGCTCGTCGGACGGGGCGGCGGACGCGCAGTACGAAGTGCTTCGGACACGCAAGGAGGAGGAGGGTCGAATGTCACTTAGAAAGCTCGGAGCGAATAAGCGATGGCCGTTCCTGATGGTCGTCGCGATGTTCCTGTCCGGCATCAGCCCATCGTTCGTGCCGCAGTCGACGGTCAGCGCGCAGGTCGTCGCTGGCGGGGCGCCGGTGGGACAGGGCTTCGTCATCAACGCCGAGGACCTGCGGTTCATCTACGAGCAGATTCTGGTCGCGCAGGATCACGCTGCCGGCGGCCAGCTGCTCGGCCCGGGGCCGAACCAGGTCCACGATCCGCAGCTGCCGCGCGGCCTGCGCACGGTGGACGGCTCGTTCAACAACCTGGTTCCGGTTCCCGATCAACACCTGTTCGGCGCCGCCGATCAGCTGTTCCCGCGCCTGCTGACGCCGCGCTTCCGCACGGCGGAGCAGGGGACCACCTATGCGCAGAACAGCGGCACGGTGTTCGACTCCGAGCCGCGTCTGGTCAGCAACCTGGTGGTCGACCAGACGACGACCAAGCCGGTGCCCGCTGGAGTGACGCCGCTCGGCGCGGGCAACCCGGCCGCGCAGGCCGCGCATGACAACCCGTGCGGCTCTGGCGGATTCGTCTGCGGCGATCCCGCGCCCTTCGAGCCCGGCGATCCGACCGGTTCGCTGTTCATCCCGAACATCACCCCCGACTTCGGCCTGTCGGCGCCGTTCAACCTGATGTTCACCTTCTTCGGCCAGTTCTTCGATCACGGGCTCGACCTCGTGCCGAAGTCGGGCGGAACGGTGATCGTCCCGCTGAAGGCGGACGACCCGCTGTTCGTGCCGGGCAGCCCAACCAACTTCATGGCGATGACGCGCGGCGAGCTCCAGGCCGGCGGCGACGGCATCCTCGGCACTGCCGACGACGTGAAGGATTCGGTGAACCAGACGACGCCGTGGGTCGACCAGAACCAGACCTACACGTCGCACCCGTCGCACCAGGTGTTCCTGCGCCAGTACGTCTGCGGTGCCAATCCGACCGCCGCCGTCTGCGGCGGCGCGGCCGGCGCGCCGGTTCCCGACGGCAAGGTGCTCGACGGCGATCACTGCGCGCCGCGCGGCACCGGCTTCGTTGGCGACGACATCTGCAACATCGGCAACTGGGCGCAGGTGAAGGCGCAGGCGGCCCAGAAGCTCGGTGTCCTCCTGAAAGACACCGATATCTTCGATGTGCCGCTGATCGTCACCGACCCGTACGGGCACTTCAAGCCTGGCCCGGTCCGCGGCATGCCGATGATGGTTCGTCCGGGCAACGTGATCGTCGAGGGCAACCCGGCGGCTCCCGTGGCGATTCCGACCGACGCACTCCGCACGGCCCACGCCTTCCTGAACGACATCGCGCACAACGCCGTGCCGGTGGACGGCGCCGGCAATGCGCTGACGGCCGACAGCCCGGCGCAGGATGCGGCGCAGGGGCCGGGCGGTATCTGCGATTTCCGTCAGACGCCGTCCTGCCAGCCTCCAGGCACCTACGACAACGAGTTGCTCGACGCGCATTTCGTCACTGGTGACGGCCGCGGCAACGAGAACATCGCGCTCTCGATGATGCACCAGCTGTTTCACGCCGAGCACAACCGCATCGCGTCGGAGATCGATCACAACATCAATCTTCCGGTCAATCCGGCGACCGGCATGAACTCGTTCGGGTTCACCGCGCAGGAGCAGGCCAACTGGCACGCCGTGCACGGGCCGTCGGGCTGGGGCTACGGCGAGCGTCTGTTCCAGGCATCGCGCTTCGGCACCGAGATGCAGTATCAGCACCTCGTGTTCGAGGAGTTCGCGCGGAAGGTTCAGCCGCTGATCAACGCGTTCCTCGGCGGCTTGACCAGCTTCAACCCGGCGATCACCGCCGAGTTCGCGCACACCGTCTACCGCCTCGGCCACTCGATGCTGCCGGAAGTGCTGCATCGCGAGAACGCCGACGGCACCGTCGACAACCTGCGCCTGTTCGAGATCTTCCTCTCGCCGTACAAGTACAACGGGCCGGCCGGCACGTTGACTGCGGCGCAGGCGGCAGGCACGCTGATCAACGGCCTATCGAAGCAGGTGGCGAACGAGCTCGACGAGTTCGTGACCTCGTCGGTGCGCAACACCCTGGTCGGCCTGCCGCTCGACCTCGCCGCGATCAACATCGCGCGCGGACGCAGCGAAGGCATCCCGGGCGTGAACGAGGCGCGCAAGCAGCTGTTTGCCAGAACGCATGACTCGGCGCTGACGCCGTACGCCAACTGGTTCGAGTTCGGCCAGGGGCTGCGGCACTCGCAGTCGCTGGTCAATTTCATCGCCGCCTACGCGACGGTGCCTTCGGTCCAGACCGCCACCACCATCGCGGCGAAGCGGGCGGCGGCGCAGGCCCTGCTGGCGAACAACCTGTTCATGTTCGCCAACACGCCGGCGCAGGCGGCCGCAGCGCAATGCACGGACGCGACGTGCGGTCTCGACAACGTCGACTTCTGGGTCGGCGGCCTGGCCGAGCGTCAGGCGGCCTTCGGCGGCCTGCTCGGCTCGACCTTCAACTACGTGTTCGAATCGCAGCTCGAGCACCTGCAGGACTTCGACCGCTTCTACTACCTGCAGCGCACCGACGGCATGAACTTCCGGTTCTCGCTCGAAGGCAACTCCCTCGCCGAGCTCGCGCGCCGCAACAGCGTGTCGTTCGGCACGATGGACAACGTCTTCGACACGGCCGACTTCAACTTCAATCCGACCACGCCCGCCGGCGCACTCGATCCGGCCGATCCGAACAGCCCGGTGATCATCAACCAGCCGGACGGCACCAAGCTGTTCTTCGATCCGCTGCACACCGGCAAGAACATCGTCTTCAACGGCGGCGCGGGCGACGACCGGTTCAAGTCGGACATCGGCGATGACACGCTCTACGGCAACGCCGGCAACGATCGCATCGAGGGCAACGACGGCAACGACACGATCCTCGGCGGCGACGGGGACGACGTGCTGTTCGGCGGCAACGGCGACGACGTGCTGAAGGGCGGCCCGGGCGACGACGCGCTGGCGGCCGGTCCGGGATTCGGCGGCGACCTCATCATCGGCGGCGAGGGGAACGACTTCCTGCTCGGCGGCGACGACGGCGTCGAATACTTCGGCGGACCTGGCGACGACATCTTCGTCGACGGCTCGATGCGCGCCGAGGGCATCTTCGGCGGCGACGGCGACGACTGGATCTTCGACGGTGAAGGCCACGACGGCGGCATGTTCGGCGACGGCGGCAACGTCTTCGACCTGCTCGCGGGTCTCTCGCCGGTCGGCGGCAACGACGTCCTCGGTGGCGGTCCCGGACAGGACAACCACTTCGGCGAGGGCGGCGACGACATCATGCTGATGTCGGAAGGCTCGAACAAGTTCATGGGCGACTACGGGTTCGACTGGATCACCCTGCGCGGGTGGAACGCGCCGGAGTTCGTCGAGCTCGGGCTGCTCGCGCTCCCGAACGTGCCGTTGAACTTCAACGACCTCCGCAACAAGTACCGCTTCGTCGACGGCGCGTCGGGCTGGGATCTCGACGATCACATCGCCGGGACCGACAACGTGCTGTGCGATCCGCCGGGTGAGATCGCCGAGTGTCTCGTGATCGGCATGGAGCTGACCCGCGGCACCGCGCCGGTGGCAGTCGCGGCGAAGGGTGTGCCTGGCCAGTTCAACTTCCGCGGCGGCACGGGCGCGGCGAACATCGCCGGGCTCACCGAGCTGATGGCGGCATTCGGAGCTCCGGCCAACCTGGACAGCCCGGCGATCCCCCTGGTCAAGGGTGTCGGCTTCATGGGCGGCGACATCCTGCTCGGCGGCAAAGGCAGCGACATCCTCGAAGGCAAGATGGGCGACGACCTCATCGACGGCGACGTGTGGCTGAACGTGCAGCTGCGCGCCGTCTACAACGACGGGACCGTCCGCCTTGTCGACGATCCGCGCGATCTCGCGCCGGATGTCTTCTCGGATCCGCAGCGCCTCAATCCGGGCAACATCTCGATCATCCGCAGCATCGTGACGCCGCCGACGCTTCCGGCGGATTGCAACGCCGCGCCGGGTGTCCCGAAGCTGAACTGCGACACGGCAGTCTTCAACTTCCCGCGGAGCGAGTACGACATCGTCCTCAACCCGAACGGCACCGTGACCGTGATCGACGTGCCGTCGCGTGCGAGGCTGGTGCGTGCCTCCGAAGGAACGGACACGCTGCGGAATATCGAGCAGCTTCAGTTCTCCGACATCACGATTCCAGTACCGAAGCCGCTCAACACGGTGCCCAACCTCGTCGGTCTGACGCAGGCGGCGGCGACGACGGCAATTCTGCAGGCCGGTTTGCGGGTTGGCGTCGTGACGTCGGCCAACAGCACGACGGCCAAGATCGGCACGGTGGCCGCCCAGGATCCGCGTCCGGGCTTCACGCTGCCGCCGAATACGCCGGTCGACATCGTGATCTCGCTTGGCACGATCACTCCGCTCATCGTCGGCGCTCCGTCGGGTGACCCCGGCACCAGGGGCACGGCCGAGAACATCATCGCCGAGGCAGGCATGGTGGTCGGCGCCGTCACGCAGCAGACGAGTGCAACGATTCCGGCCGGCATCGTCATCAGTCAGAATCCGGCTAATGGTCTGACGGTCGATGTCGGCACGGCGATGAACTTCGTCGTCTCGAGTGGCCGTCCGCCGGTGACGGTGCCGAACGTAGTCGGTCTCAGTCAGGCAGCGGCGTCGACGTCGCTCACCAACGCAGGTCTGACCGTTGGTGCGCTGACCTTCTCGGCGAGCACGACGGTGGCGGCGGGCAATGTCATCAGCCAGACGCCGACGGCCGGCTCGAGCGCGGCGGCGGGGAGCGCGGTAGCGCTCGTCGTCTCGCAGGGCACGGCGCCGACGATCGCGACGTTCGTCTCGCGTAACAGCGCGACGATGAACACGACGATCGCCAGCCCGGCATTCGCCGTCGCGGCGAACACGCTGCTCGTGGCATTCGTCGCGATGGACGGTCCGGCGACGACGCCGGCGACGCCGGCGAATCAGCGGCAGATCGTCACCAGTATCAACAACAACGGCGTCAACCTGACGTGGGCTCGCGCGACGGGCGCCAACGCTCAGGCGGGCGACGCTGAAATCTGGTGGGCGTTCGCGCCGACGGCTCGGGCGTCCATGGTCGTCAACTCGCAGTTCCGGTTCTCGGGGGTTGCATCGGTGACCGTCGTCGGCTTCACCGGAGCGCAGAACACGCTCGTGGGTGCGGCGTCGGCGGCCCTCAGCAAGGCGACCAACACGGCGGGCGAACCGTCGTTGAGCATCACCCCGACCAAGGCCAACTCGTGGATCTTCGGGGTCGGCAACGACTGGGATAACTTCAAGGCCCTGTCGGCGGCGGCCGGAACGACGTTGATCAACCAGTCGACCAACGCGATCACCGACACGTTCTTCACGGTGCGGTCGACCAGCGCGCAGCCCGCCGGCGTGCCGGCGACGATTGGCGTCACCGGAGTCGGAACCGATCGCTTCAACTTCGCAGCGATCGAAATCCGTCAGCCGTAACGCTGATCGACTTGTAAGTCTGGGCCGGGCGTCCGCGAGGGCGCCCGGCTTTTTTATGGCTAATGGCTAATGGCTAATGGCTGATGGCTGATGGCAGGAATCCACCCGCCGCTGACGTTCGAGCGCATCGCCTCCCAGGACGACTAAAGTCGCCATCGGGCGCGACCGCTGCCTCGATTCATCAATAAAGCGTTGCTGATTCGTAAAAATCTTGGGGTCGACGTCGGCAGGCGATGAGGCGCGCGCGTTGCACCCCGTCATCGCCAACCAGATGCACCCCATCGAGCTCGCGGCAGCAGACGTGCACCGGTTCGTCGCGCAGCGTGTCGCCAATCGCGCGGACGCCGCCGACATCGCACAAGAAACGCTGCTTGCCGCCTGGGCGACGCTCCACACGGTTCGCGGCGAGCCCATTGGCGAGTGGCTGTTCGCTATCGCGCAGAAACGCATCGCTCATTACGACCGCTCTCGCCACCGGATCCATCTCGTCGCGATCGATACCCTTTCGCCCCACGAAACCGAGACGGCCCTGCAGACTGCCGCCGACGCCGTCCACGCCACGTGCGATTGCCATCGCCGCGTCGCCGCCTGGCTGAGGCGCTGCGCTCAACTGCTCCGGCCGGGACAGCAGGTTGCGGTGATGCTCGCCGACGTCTACGAGTACGGTGACAAGGATTCGGCAGCCATGCTGCGCATGAGCGTGCCGAGTTTCAAGCTGCTGCTCCACAAATCGCGCGCGCGACTCAATGCGTTCGGGACGGCGGCCGTGTCGGCACGCGTCGGCGTACGGATGCGGAACGACGGCGTCATCGCTCATCTCGACGGCCCCGAGCTGCGCCGGCTTCGGGAGCATCTGCTGAACGGCATCCGTTTCGTCATGATGTGGGTGTGCTACATGGCCGACCTCATCGATTTCGAGTTGCTGGACCTGCTGTTCGACCTCTGAGCTGCAGCGGGTAAGCAACCGCAGAACACGCGGAGAGCGCAGAGTCTTTTCTCTCTGATCGAGTCGGCCGTTCGGTCGCGCCGCTACCGATCACACACGAGATCGCACCGCTGCGCCCCAAAAGAGGAATGTCGCGGCGCGCCGGCAACGGGTAGGCTCGCGCAGCGCACATCCGTTCTCGCGCGAGGCATCCCCGCGCGCACGGCGGAAGCATTCCGCGGTGAGGAAGACATGGACGACGCACCTGTCAGCCAGACGCTCGATCGCGAAGTCGCTGCGGACGTCAAGCTGTGGCCGTTGGTTCTGGTTGCCGCGCTGTTCCTCGCCGGCGTCGCCCCGGCGTTCCTGCCACGGCCGGCACCGCCGCCTCGTCCGGCGACGTCCGGCAGGTCGTGTACGGGCACGCCGGCCGCTCCGACCAGCGCCTCGACGCACAGTGGGTCACCGAAACCGGCCGTGGACACGAATGGATCGTGCTGACGTGGGCGGTGGCCCCCACCAAGGGGCCATTTTCAAGTCGTGTGGCCTCGTCTAGCCTACGCGCGGTTCAAGCTCAGCTCGTCGCTATCTACGGGAGCGCATTGATCACGATCATCGGCACCTCGTTCGTCGGGCCGGCCGCGGCGCGTCTCGCGTTGATGCTGGTTTCGTGTGCCGGCCTGGTGCTGGTGACGCCAGCGTCCGCGTCGCACCGTCTCGACGCGTCGACCGAGCTGCACGTGGTCGACTGCCCGTCGACGCCGGACGCGGCTCGCGATCGCGAGTGGAGGGACGACGTGAACGGCAGCGCGTCCGATGCCTGCGACGACGACGATGACGGGGACGACGAGTCGTCCGCCGCATCGGGGCTGGTGACGTCCGGTCGCGCGCACCTTGATCCAGATTTCAGCGACAGCTCGCGTGTCAGCGGAGCCACCGAGGATCGACGCGGCTCGCGCGGCCGGGACGTACATTTCCTGCGCGGCCCGCCAGCGCGTCCGATGGAGTCATCCAACACCGATGACGACTCCGCAAGTACGCACCGCTCGACTTCCCGTTGCGGCGTAAACCGCCGCGAGCCGCACCTTCCTCTCCCTTGTGATCCGTTCCATAGTGCTTCCCCGCAGTCCGATTACGGTCTCCGCGCGCCACCGTAGCCGCTCGGCTACGTCGAACCGCACATCGTTCTAACGCTCGAACCTCGGTCGCTGCGACGGAGTCGCAACGAGCCCGCCGCCTCGGTGTGTGAGCCGCGTCGGTCGAGGTGTGCGTGTCGAGCGGCCGCAGTGGAGTCACTGATCCACCGCGATTGGTACGAACGCGTTCGCACCGGTAATCAGTAACCAACGGAAAGGAGTCCGACGACGCCGATCGGCCGGAGTTGCTCAACGTGTGTCTCGGCATCAACGCGAAATACGTGGAGGGAAATCATGAGAGTGAAGTCGCCGTTTAGTTGTCGTCGCTCGCGCGCAGCGAAACGCTGGGCCGTCGCGATGATGATCGGGATGGCACTGTCGCCGATCATGAGTCTGTTGTTTCAGCAGACGGTGGTTCAGGCGCAGACCGCACCGGTCGGAGCAGGGTTCGTGATCGACGCCAACGACCTCCGATTCATCTACGAGCAGATTCTCGTCGCGCAGGACCACGCGGCGGGCGGCAACCTGCTCGGGCCTGGACCGAACCAGGTGCACGATCCGCAGCTGCCGCGCGGCCTCCGCACGGTCGACGGATCGTTCAACAACCTCGTCCCGACGCCGGGTCAGCACCTGTTCGGCGCCGCCGATCGGCTGTTCCCGCGCCTCCTGGCGCCGCGCTTCCGCACGGCGCAGAACGGCACGTCCTACGCGCAGATCGGCGGCACCGTCATCGACTCCGAGCCGCGCACGATCAGCAACCTGATCGTCGATCAGTCGCCGAACAACCCGTCGGCCCAGTTCGCGCACGACAACCCGTGCGGCTCCGGCGGCTTCGTCTGCGGCGATCCGGCTCCGCCCGAACCGGGCGATCCGACCGGTTCGCTCTTCATCCCGAACATCACGCCGGATTTCGGCCTGTCGGCCCCGTTCAACCTGATGTTCACCTTCTTCGGCCAGTTCTTCGATCACGGCCTCGACCTGATCCCGAAGTCGGGCGGCAGCGTCATGATCCCGCTGCGGGCGGACGACCCGCTGTTCGTCCCAGGCGCGCCGACCAATTTCATGGTGATGACCCGCGGCGAAATCGCGGCGTTCTCGCCGGGGCCCGACGGGCAGCCCGGCACCGCCGACGACGTCCGTGAGTCGGTCAACCAGACGACGCCGTGGGTCGATCAGAACCAGACCTACACGTCGCATCCGTCGCACCAGGTGTTCCTGCGCCAGTACGTCTGTGCTGCCAATCCGAACTCTCCGGTCTGCGGCGGCGCGGCCGGCGCGCCGATCTCGGACGGCAAGGTGCTCGACGGCGGCCACTGCGCGCCGCGCGGCACCGGCTTCCAGGGCGACGAGATCTGCAACATCGGCAACTGGGCCGAAGTGAAGGCGCAGGCCGCGCAGAAGCTCGGCATCCTGCTGTCCGACCGCGACGTGCTCGACGTGCCGCTGATCGCCACCGACCCGTACGGCCATTTCAAGCCCGGGCCGGCGCGCGGCATGCCGATGATGGTCCGTCCCGGCGCGACTCCGCAGACCCCGATCTTCGTCGAAGGCGACCCGGCGGCTCCGGTCGCGGTTCCGGCCGACGCGTTGAGGAGCGGGCACGCGTTCCTGAACGACATCGCGCACAACGCGGTGCCGCTCGACGCCGGCAACAACCTGCTGCCGGCTGACACCGACTCGACGATCTGCGACTTCCGCGCAACGCCGTCGTGCCAGCAGCCCGGCACTTACGACGACGAGCTCCTCAACGCGCACTTCGTCACCGGTGACGGCCGCGGCAACGAGAACATCGCGCTGTCGATGGTGCACCAGCTGTTCCACGCCGAGCACAACCGCATCGTCTCGGAGGTCGATCACAACATCAATCTTCCGGTAGGCGCCAGCGGGCGCAACGCGTTCGGCTTCACGCAGGCGGAAATCAACGCGTGGCACGCCGTGCACGGGCCGTCGGGCTGGGACTACGGCGAACGCCTGTTCCAGGCGGCGCGCTTCGGCACCGAGATGCAGTATCAGCACCTCGTGTTCGAAGAGTTCGCGCGCAAGGTCCAGCCGCTGATCAATCCGTTCCTCGGCGGGCTGACCAGCTTCGATCCGGCGATCATGGCCGAGTTCGCGCACACGGTCTACCGCCTCGGCCACTCGATGCTGCCCGAAGTGCTGCACCGTGAGAACGCCACCGGCCCCGACACCAACATCCGGTTGTTGAACGCGTTCCTCAACCCGCAGTCGTACAACCGCGCGGCGACGGATCCGCAGCCGGTCAACGGCGTCTCGCCGGGTTCACCGGCCGCCGGATCGTTGACCGCTGCGCAGGCGGCGGGCTCGCTGATCAACGGTCTGTCGAAGCAGGTCGCCAACGAGCTCGACGAGTTCGTCACCTCGTCGGTGAGGAACACGCTCGTCGGTCTGCCGCTCGACCTGCCGGCGATCAACATGGCACGCGGACGCAGCGAAGGCATCCCGGGCCTGAACGAGGCGCGCAAGCAGTTGTATGCCAGGACTCACGACTCCGCGCTGACGCCGTACAACAACTGGTTCGAGTTCGGCCAGGGGCTGCGTCACCAGCAGTCACTCGTCAACTTCATTGCGGCCTATGCGACGGTGCCCGCGGTGCAGAATGCCACGACGGTGGCGGCGAAGCGCACGGCAGCCAACTCGCTGCTGGCGAACAACCTGTTCATGTTCGCATCGACGCCGGCGCAGGCAGCCGCGGCCGGTTGTTCGGACGCGACCTGCGGTCTCGACAACGTCGACTTCTGGGTCGGCGGCCTCGCCGAGCGCCAGGCAGCCTTCGGCGGCCTGCTCGGATCGACGTTCAACTACGTGTTCGAAGCGCAGCTCGAGCACCTGCAGGACTTCGACCGCTTCTACTACCTGCAGCGCCTCGACGGGTTGAACCTCGTGCAGTCGCTGGAAGGCAACTCGTTCGCCGAGCTGGCGCGGCGCAACAGCACGTCCTTCGGCACCATGGACGTCATCTTCAACACCGCCGACTTGAACTTCAACCCGGAGACGCCTGACGGCGTGCTCGACCCGACCGATCCCAACAGCGCCGTCATCGTCACGCAGCCGGACGGCACCAAGCTGTTCTTCGATCCGCTGCACACCGGCAAGAACATCGTCTACAACGGCGGCGACGGTAACGATCGGTTCAAGTCGGACATCGGCGACGACACGCTCTACGGCAATGGCGGCAACGATCGCTTCGACGGCAACGACGGCAACGACACGCTGCTCGGCGGCGACGGCGACGACATCCTGTTCGGCGGCAACGGCGACGACGTCATGAAGGGCGGTCCGGGCAACGACGCGATGGAGACCGGTCCGGGATTCGGCGCCGACCTGCTGATTGGCGGCGATGGCAACGACTTCATGCTCGGCGGCGACGACGGCAACGAGTTCTTCGGCGGCCCGGGCGACGACGTCGTGGTCGACGGCTCGATGCGCGCCGAAGCGATTCTCGGCGGCGACGGCGACGACTGGCTGTTCGACGGCGAAGGCCACGACGGCGGCATGTTCGGCGACGGCGGCAACGTCTTCGACCTGCTCGCCGGCCTCAGCCCGGTCGGCGGCGACGACGTGATGGGCGGCGGCCCCGGGCAGGACAACCACTTCGGCGAAGGCGGCAACGACGTCTTCGTGATGTCGGAAGGCTCGAACAAGTTCATGGGCGACTACGGCTTCGACTGGATCACCCTGCGCGGCTGGAACGCGCCGGAATTCGTCGAGCTCGGCCTGCTCGCGCTGCCGAACGTGCCGCTCAACTTCAACGACCTCCGCAACAAGTACCGTTTCGTGGACGGGGCGTCGGGCTGGAATCTCGACGATCACATCGCCGGATCGAACGAAGTACTCTGCGAGCCTCCGGGTGAGATCGCCGAGTGTCTCGTGGTCGGCATGGAGTTGACGGCGGGAACGGCGCCGGTTCAGGTGCCGGCGGTTGGCGTTCCGGGCCAGAACAACTTCCGCGGCGGTTCGGGCGCGGCGAAGATCGCCGGGCTCACCGAGCTGATGGGGCCGACCGGGTTCAACAAGGACCTCAACGACCCTGCTGTCGAGGGCGTCAAGGGCGTCGGCTTCATGGGCGGCGACATCCTGCTCGGCGGCAAGGGCAGCGACATCCTCGAAGGCAAGCTCGGCGATGACCTGATCGACGGCGACCGCTGGCTGAACGTCCAGCTGCGCGCCGTGCTCAACGACGGAACCATCAAGCTGGTCGACGATCCCACCGCTCTCCGTGACGATGTGTTCGCGGATCCGCAGCGGCTGAACCCGGGCAACATCTCGATCATCCGCAGCATCGTGACGCCGGCGGATACACCGCCTGCTGACTGCGGGTCGACCCCCAACCCGCTCAATTGCGATACGGCGGTGTTTGCGTTCCCACGGGCCGACTACGTCATCACGCTCGACGGACCGCGCGTGATCGTGACGCATGTGCCGGCTCGGGCCGCTGACGTTCCGTTCTCGGACGGCACTGACACGCTGCTCAACATCGAGCAGCTCACGTTCTCGGACGGGGTCACCATCCCGGTGCCGAAGCCGCTGAACACGGTGCCGAACGTCGTCGGCCTCGCCGAGGCTGCGGCGCGGGCCGCGATTACGGCGGCGGGCTTGCTGCCAGCCGCTACCGCCACGCTGGTCAACAGCGCGGCCGTGCACATCGGCCAGGTGGTCAGCACCGATCCACGTGCGGGCTTCACGCTGCCGCCGAACGGACTGGTGAGCCTCACGCTCTCGCAGGGCACGATCGTGCCGCTGGTGACCGGTCTGCCGCTTGGCGATATCGGCGTGCACGCCACGGCGCTGAACGCCCTCGACGAGGCGGGTCTGGTGGGCGCTCCGATAACGTTCCAGAGCAGCGCCACGGTGCCGGCGAACACGGTCATCAGCCAGAGTATCGCGGCGACCACGACGGTTGACATCACGACCGCCGTCGGTCTCGTGGTCTCGAGCGGCCGTCCGCCGGTCACGGTTCCGAACATCGTGGGTCAGACGCAACTGGCCGCGTCGACGAACCTGGCCAACGCGGGCTTCACAGTCACGGCGACCTTCGCGGCGAGCACGACGACGCCGGCCGGCAACGTCATCAGCCAGACGCCGACAGGCGGCTCGAGTGCCGCGTTCGGCAGCGCGGTCGCCATCGTGGTCTCGCAAGGGGCGGCGCCGACGATCGCGACGGTCGTCACGCGCAACAACAACACGCAGAACACGGCGATCACCAGTCCGGCGTTCGCGGCGGCGGCGAACACGCTGCTGGTGGCGTTCATCTCGACTGATGGCCCGACGACGACCCCGGCAGTGAATCCGCCGGTGGCCCAGCGTCAGGAGGTCAACAGCATGAACAACAGCGGCACGCTGCTGACGTGGCAGCGGGCGACGGGAGTCAACGCCCAAGCGGGCGATACGGAGATCTGGTGGGCGGTCGTGCCGTCGACGCGGGCGTCGATCACCGTGACCAGCGTCCTCAAGTTCTCCGTAGTGGCGCAGCTGACCGTGGTCGGCTTCACCGGCGCACAGAACTCGCTCGTGGGGGCGGCGTCGGCGATCGCGAACAAGTCCACCGGCGTTGCTGGTGAGCCGTCGCTGACGATCACGACGACGAAGCCCAACTCGTGGGTGTTCGGTGTCGGCAACGATTGGGACAACCGGAAGACGCTGACCGCGAACTCCGGATCGACGATCGTCGCCCAGTCGTCAACCGCAATCACCGACTCGTTCTGGACGGTGCGTTCGGCTGGTCCGCAGCCGACGCCCGGACCGATCTCAATCGGTGTCACCGGTGTCGGAACCGATCGCTTCAACTTCGCGGCGATCGAAATCCGGCAGCCGTAACACTGATCGACTCGTCAGACCTGGGCCGGGCGTCCGCGAGGGCGCCCGGCTTTTTTAATGGCCAATAGCTGATGGCTGATCGCTAACGGAGGGGTAAGATACCCATGGTGATCCGCATCCTGACGGCGATCGCATTCGTGCTGGCGGCCGCCGGAGGTCTGTCGGCGCAGTCGAAGGGCACCGTGGATTTCGTCCGCGACGTGCAGCCGATCTTCCGCGACCATTGCGTCGGTTGCCACGGGCCCGAGATGCAGATGAACGGCCTGCGTCTCGACCGCCGCGCCGACGCGATGCGCGGCAGCAGTCAGACATTGATTGGTCCCGGCAACGCCGCCGGCAGCAAGCTCTATCACCGGCTGACGGGCGCCGCCTTCGGCCAGCAGATGCCGCCGGGCCGCCCTCTGACCGCCGAGCAGATCGACACCATCAAGACGTGGATCGATGAAGGCGCCGAGTGGCCAGACGCTGCGTCCGGCGAACCGCCGTCGATGCCCGTCGATCCGGACGCCGCGCGGTTGATGGCGGCGATCCGCGACAACGATCCGGCGGCGATCGATGGCGTGCTGCGCACGACGCCGCGTGCCGCGACGCTGCGTGGATCCGGCGGCACGACGCCGTTGATGGCGGCCGCGCTCTACGGGGACGCTGCGCTCGTGCAGCGATTGCTCGCCGCCGGCGCCGATCCGAATGCGGCGAACAGCGCCGGCGCCACGGCGTTGATGTGGGCGATCCCCGAGCGCGACTCGATGCAGCGCCTGCTCGACGCCGGCGCCGACGTCAACGCGCGGTCCGACGATCGACGATCGCCAGTCGTCATCGCGAGCGGCATCGTCGGCGCGGCGCCGGCCCTGCGATTGCTGCTCGAGTACGGGGGCGACCCGTGGCCATGGCGCGCGAGCGACATGTCACCGCTGCGCGAAGCTGCGCGTGCCGGCGACGCGGACACGTTTCGGCTGCTACTCGACTACGGCCTCAGCCAGAAGAGCATTGGCGCGCCGCCCCTGACATTCGTGCGCACGAACTGTCCGACGTGCGCGCAGGCGATCGGCGCCGGTGGCGCGCTTTCACGGGTTCCGCCGGCGCCAGGCGCGGAGACGACGGCGCCGCTCTACGATCCCGGGCGCCTGGCGCGACCAACTCCGATCGGCGAGACGCCCGCGACGCCCGCCGCGATCCGCGCCGCAGTCGAGCGTAGCCTTCCGCTGCTGCAGGACGTCGGCCTGACGTTCATCCGGCAGACCGGCTGCGTCTCGTGCCATCACAACAGCCTCGTCTCGATGGCGGTGGCCGCGGCACGCGCACATGGATTCGCCGTTAACGAAGCCGCTGCGCAGTCTCAGACCACACTCACGACTTCCTACCTCGAATCGTGGCGCGAGCGGACCGTACAGAACATCTTCATCGCCGGCCAGTCGGACACGATCAGCTATCTCCTGATCGGGCTCGGTGAGGACAAGTACGTCGGCGATCCAGCAACCGACGCACAGGCGATGTGGTTGAAGCGCCGCCAGTCGGCCGACGGTCATTGGCCGGTCACCGCGATTCGCCCGCCGATCGAATCGAACGACGTGACGGTCACCGCGATCTCGCTGCGCGCGCTTCAGCGGTTCGCGCCGCCGTCGCGGCGCGCCGAGTACGCCGCCGGCGTCGACCGTGCGCGCGACTGGCTCACAAGGGTCCGACCGCTGGACACCGAGCAGCGCGCGCTCCGATTGCTTGGCCTGTTCTGGGCTGGCGCATCGAAGGATCTGGTTGCCGCCGCCGCCCGTGATCTGCTCGCGACGCAACGAGACGAAGGCGGGTGGGCGCAGACGATGAACATGCCGAGCGACGCCTACGCGACCGGACAGGCGCTGGTCGCGCTGCAGGAGAGCGGTACGATTGCGCGCGACGCGCCCGCATTGCGCAAGGGCCTCGAGTACCTGCTGCGCACGCAGATCGACGACGGCTCGTGGGTCGTCGAAACCCGCGCGATCCCGATTCAGGCGTACTTCGAGAGCGGGTTTCCGTACGGCGTCAACCAGTGGATCTCTGCCGCCGCCACCGCCTGGGCTAC
>DATFXR010000144.1:0-6563 GCA_035315685.1 Vicinamibacterales bacterium
GGCCGCGCAACGGCAGCGCGTCGAGCGCGTGCGACGCAGCAACGGCGAAGCTGAACGGATGCCAGAGCAGCAGCAGTCCGCAGAGCACGAGCAGCCATCCGCCGACGCCTTCTGGATCGCTTCGCTGCGCGGGGTCGCGCGATGCGGGCATGCACGATACTAGGGTGCTCTCGCGCTCGGGGCCAGGGGCTGGGGGCCAGGGGCTGGGGCTAGCCAGGGGCTGGGGGCTAGCTGTGTTGTTACTGCTCGTGCACCACGGAGAGGCAGTTGGACCGGAAGTGGATCCGCAGCGGCCGCTGTCGGCGGAAGGCGTCGCCACAGTCGAACGCGTCGCGGCTGAGGCTGCGGCCCGCGGCGCGAAGCCGCACATCGTCTGGCACAGCGGCAAGCGGCGCGCGAAGCAGACGGCGGAAGCCGTGTGGCGCGCGTGCAACGCGCTTGCGGAATTCTCCGCCACGCGCGATCTGCAGCCGGACGATCCGCCTCTATGGTTCCGCGATCGCCTGCGAGGTGAAACCCGCGACATTGCAGTCGTCGGTCACTTTCCGCATCTGCCGAGGCTGCTGGCGCTGCTCGTGACCGGTGGCGAGGCGGGTGTCGCCTTTCCCGCGCACGGCATGGTCGCCCTCGTCAGCGAAGACGAGGGCGACACATGGCGCGAGATCTGGCGCGTGATTTAGCGGAACACGACGCCGAAGGTCAGCCGCGAGAAGTGCAGACGATCGTTCCGGAAATCGATCGAGTTGATGCTGCCGTTGATGTCCTGTGTGGCGCGCATGTAGCGGTAGTCGCCGCGCAGTCCCACGTGCTCGTTGAAATACCCCATCACGCCGGCGCCGAGGTCCCACCCAAGCATGTTCGTCGAAGAAAGAGGTGTAAAAACGGTGCCGTTGCCCTCGATCTGCGTGCGGATGAGGCCGAGGCCGCCGACGACATACGGCCGGACGCCGGTGCCGTGGGTCCCGCCGATTGGAACACCGACGATGACGTTGCCCATCAGGTTGAGCACGCTGTTGTTGCCGAAGTCGTTCTGCGTGCCGAAGAAGCTCGGGCTCCACCCGAAGTCCACTTCGCCGCCGATGATCCCCGCGCCCATGCCGCCACCGCTGATGCCGAAGGTCGTGCGGCCGTTGTTGATATTGCTGCCGAAAGCCGAGCCGATCCACGGCGTGACGAATCCGTCCGCACGTGCCGGCGTCGGCGTGAGCACGACCGCGACGGCAGCGCTCAGCATGAGCAACTTGATGATCTGCTTCATTGCGGTTCAGTCCTCCTTCGTCTCTGGAGGTGCAAGCGATATGCCCCTGAATTTGTTACGGCAAGAACTGTCGAGCCGCGAGGGAAAGCAACCGCAGAGTCCGCAGAGAACGTAGAGAATTCGTTTAAGAAGGAAAATCTCTGCGTGCTCTGCGGTTGCTTTCGTTACGAGGGCGAAAACCGGGCGCAGAGTTCGCAGAGGACCGAAGAGTTCGGTTCAAAGAAGAAGAAAAATCTCTGCGTGCTCTGCGCGCTCTGCGGTTGCTGTCCGTGACGCGTCAGCGCGCTACTGCTTGTGCGACTGCGCGTAGTCGGTCGCGAACTGCTTCAGCGCCTGATTGGTGAGCCCCAGCGACGCAGCTTCGGTCGCGGCGCGGTCAGTGTCCCAGTGATCGATCGCGATGCGCTTGATCATCCACATGGCAGCGGCGCGATTGCCGGAGGCGCAGTGGATGTAGGCCGGCTCGTTGCCGGGCGTCTTGAGCGTTTTCAGGAAGGTCTCGGGCACCGACGGATCGGGCGACGCGGTGTTGAACGGGATGCTGTAGAACTTGATCCCCGCCTCCTTCGCGGCCGCCTCTTCCTGTTCGATGTTGGCGCCCTGCTCGGTTGGCACGCGGAGGTTGATGATCGAGGCGAATCCCATCTTCTTCAGCTCCGGTACGGCCGCCGCCGTGGTCGCGCCGCCGCACGCGACGGTCGTTTCGAGACGGGCGAAGTTGGTGACGCCGGGGACGTTTTCCTTGGTGACCTGCTGGGCGAGCGCCGGCGCGACGGCCATCAACGCAACCGCGATCGGGAGACATGCACGCATGGAGTAGCTCCTTGTACGCGCGCATCATGCTACGAAACACGCCGCTCGCGCCACCTCGCCAGGACGCGCCGCGCGCCGCGGCTGGTGCCGACGAAAATGCCGAGCCCACATGCCGCGGCAAACGGGATGATCCAGTAGCCGCCACCCAGCTGAACGCCCGGCTCGAGCGGGAAGTGCGCGCCCAGCCCGACCGGTAATCCGTGGACGTACTGAACGCCGACGTTGTTCGGGAAGATCGGCTTCAGGATTGCGATGGCGAAGAAGGCGAACGAAACCAGATAACCGATGAACAGCCAGCACGCGAGGAAGAACCCCCCTAACGTGCTCGCCGCCAGCTGGCTGACGGCGCGGACCGTCGCCACGAAGCGTCCGGTCGCCACCGCCTCGTCGATGGTGCGTTCGGCGGAGTATGCCTGCGCCACTCGCAACGGCGGACCCAGTTCGCTGAGGATCTGCTCGAGCGCGACGCGTTCGTTCGGAGAGGCGTCGGTCGCCCCGATCCGCTCCCGGAGATGCGACTCGATCTCTCGAACAGCGTCGCGCACGACGTCGATCGGCAGGAACGTCTTCAGCGATCGCTCGAGCACGAAGAGGTAGCCGTTGACGCGCGACTCGCCGGTGTCACTGAGCTGCATGATCGTGTCTTTCGGCGTCGTCGATGAGACGCGTGATCTTGCCGGCGAACTCGCGCCACTCGCGCTTCATCTGGTCGAGCCGCTGCGCTCCGGCCTTCGTCAGCCGGTAGTACTTCCGCGCGTGCGCCGCCTCGCCTTCCACCCATGTCGCGTCGAGCAGCCCTTCGCGCGTCAGCCGGCCGAGGATCGGATAGATCGTGCCTTCGCTGACGACGAGATCGGTGAACGCTTCGAGGTGCTGGATGATCGCGAGCCCGTAACGCGGGCCGGGCGAGACGGTCAGCAGGATCGCGAGGTCGAGACTGCCGCGCCGAAGCTGTTCCTGCCAGGTCTCGTGCGACATACCTTGTGACACAAGGTATGACGTGCGGGCGGTCGCGGATGTTCGATCAGGCGGCGACCGGCCGCCAGTCGAGGACACTATTGCTGCAACAGCGCCGCGAGGATCGGGTGGCGGTGCTTTGCGAACGGGTTCACGACGGTCACGCCGTTCCACGTGAACCCGTCCTGGAGATCCTCGGAGAGGAGCAGACGGCAACCCGCGTCGCCAGCGGCCGCCATGATCACGGCATCCCACCAGCCGAAGTGGTGCGTGAGGGTCAGCTCGAGGGCCATCACGATCACCTCGGACGACGTCTCGATGAGCGGGAACGTGTCGCCCCAGTGCAGCACTGCCGCGCGCGCGTGCGTCCGCGAGCGTCTGGCCTTGCGGGCGAGGACCGCGAACAGCTCACCCAGCACCTGGACCGGGATCAACGTCTGTTCGATCGGCAATCGCTCGAGCATGTCGACAGCGACGTCGCGCATCTCGGCACCGTTGGTGTTCTCGGCGTAGGCGAGCACGTTGGTGTCGAGCGCGACGGTGACCACGCTACGCGTCGTACAGCTCGTCGCGTGTCCAGCGGCCGATTCGTGCAGTGGCGCGTTGCGCGCGGAGACGGGCGAGCAACCCGCGCTTCGCGGCGTCGCGGACGCCGTCGCGAGCGTCGGCGGGCACGAGCTTCGCGACCGGTTTTCCATGACTCGTGATCACGTACGACTCACCGTCACGAACCCCACGAAGGAGCTTCGAGAAATCGCGATTCGCGTCGGCAGCGGAGACAGGCTTGCCCATGGGTTCGTCCAGAGTAGTGATATTACCTATTTTCGATGACGGCGCCAAGAAAAAAAGAGGGCAGGCGCAACCGCCTGCCCTCCGTCATGTCCTTCTCTCGGGGACCTGGCTATCCGATCCGCCGCGTCCGACCTATCGGTGCCCCGTCTTACTCTTTCTCCGTCGTCACCGTGACCGGCTGGAGCAGCCTGACCGTCATCGGCGTGCCCGCCGGCAGCGTGGCGGTGCTGCGGTCGCCGGCCATCACGGCAGCCGTTCCGCCACCGGCGCCGGCGGTCGCACCGATCGCCGCGCCTTTCGCGCCGCCGAGGATCGCGCCCAGGATCGCGCCGCCGACGGCCGCGCCGCCGACCTTCGCAGCGCTGCTGTTGCCGGGCGCGTCGCCGTAGCGATAGATGGTCTCGGTCGTGATCGGCAGCTTGGTCCCGTCCGCCAGGACGATCGTATGGAAGCGGACGCCAATGCTCGCGCGCTCCTTGAATTTGCCACCGCGCTCCACCTGCATCACCGATCCGATCGCGTGCGCGCCGGACGGAATCGCGACGCGGTCGCCGACCTTCACGTCGCGCGTGACGCGCGCGTCGACGCGATCTTCGACGTGAGCGGTTTCGCTCGACAGCTTGGTCTCCGTCTGCAGGCCGATCACGGTTTGCGCCGAGACGACGAGGTCCTCGAAGGTGCGCTGTGGCGGCTCGGGGGCTCGCGGCGCCTCCGCGGCCGGATGCTCGTCAGCGCGTGGCGCCGGCTGCGGCTCAGGTGTCGCCGGCGCGGGCGCCGCAGGCGGCTGACTGGTGGACGTCGACGGCCAGCTGCTCGCAAGCGGCGGCGGATCCTGGTGCGTCGACACTGCCGCGTGGGTGCCGCGGGGCGACGCGACGCGCGCTGCCGCCTCGCTGCGCTTCGGCATCGCCTTCGGCGCAGGCGCGGCCACTGCCGGCTTCGGGGCCGGCTCAGTCACGACGGCCTCGGTCTCCTGCACCGGTCGCTCGGCGGTGAGACCGGGTGACGGCGCGGCAGCGGCCGGCGGCTGGATCTGTGCGGACACCGGCGCCGGGACCGCGTTCTGCCGCGACGCGAGATAACCGCCACCCGCCGCGGCGCCAAGGCAGGCGACGGCGAGTGCGGCGAATGCGAATCGATTTGATAACATGTCGCCTCTGGACCTCGACTGAAAAGAAGGCAAGGCGCGTACCCAACCGCGGCCGCAGCCTCGAGAAGGTAACTCCGTGGAAAACCACAGCGCAAGCGCCGAACGCCGCCCGCCGGTGTCCCTTCCATATGAATCGGGTGTCCTGGGCCGAGTGCAGCGGCGGACCGCGAACGCCGCGGATTTCCTTAGGTTTTCGCCCGGCCCGGCTGGCCAGCACGTTGCACAGTCCTGCCGTATGTTCCGCTCCTTCCGGCCCCTCGTCGCCGCTTTGGTGCTGGTGGCCGGCGTACTTGCTCCATCCGTCGCCTCGGCTGTCACCGTCGAGCAGATCGTCCAGCTCTCACGCTCCGGCGTGACCGAGGCGGTGATCCTTGCATTGATCGACCGCGACAAGACCATTTTCGCGCTCGAGCCGGAACAGCTCGTGACGCTCAAAGCGCAGGGCGTGAGCGAGACGGTCATCCTCGCGATGCTCAAGAGCGGTCGTGAAGAAGGCGAGCGCGCCGCGCAGGCGGCGGCCGATCTCAACAGCAACTTCATCATGTCGACGCTGCCGACGGGGCCCGAAGTCGTGGTCGTAGGACACGAGCCCGATGTGCCGAATGGCGGCTGGTCGCCGGCGACGACGTACCCTGGATTCTCCGGGCAGTTTGCGATCCCGTACCTGTACGGCTACGGCTATCCATATCCGTACCCGCGACGCCGGCCTCGCCTCGCTCCGCCGGTGGCGTTTTCCGACACGACCGCCTCGGGCGTGCCGCTCCACTCGCCCTTCACGGCACCGAGGCAGTCGCCGTTCACCGCCCCGTTCGTGTCGCCGTTTCATCAGCCGCCGGTCGAGCGGCCGATCCCGATTCCGCAGATCAAGGTGCCGCCGGCTGTGAAGTGACCGGCGGCGATCGCTGGCGCATCAGCGTCGAGCGTTCGCGCGACGTCCGTTCGAAACGCGCGCTGCCTATTCCGCATTACCATGGCGGAATGCGAAGCCGTCTTACTGCATTTGCCGCCGCCGCCGTTCTCGCACTCGTCACCGCGTCGCCTTCTGCGCAGTCGAAAGGCAAGCCTGCCGCGCCGCAGAAGAACGACGAGGAATACACGCGGCTGATCAAGGAATACCTGCAGGATCCGCGGATCGCGACTGAGCTCGTGGATCATCTGCCGGCATCGGACACCGTTCCCACGCCGCTGAAATTCCTCGGCCGCGTGGTCGGCACGCCCGGCGAGCTCACCTACGCCAAGGACATCTACCGCTACTACCAGGCGCTCGCGAAGGCGGCGCCGACGCGCGCCAGATATTTCAAGGTGGGCACCACGGAAGAAGGGCGCGACATCGTGCTGCTCGCGATTGCGGACGAAGCCACGATCCGATCGCTCGACAAGTACCGCGACATGCTCGGCGAGCTGGCCGATCCGCGCCGGACGAGCGAGGCGCGCGCGCAACAGCTCCTGCACACCGCCAAGCCGATCTACTACGCGATCAGCGGCATGCATTCGCCGGAGACCGGCGGTCCCGAGATGCTGATCGAGCTCGCCTACCGCCTGATTGTCGAAGAGACGCCGTTCATCCAGAACATCCGCACCAACGTCATCACG
>DATFXR010000145.1:0-21576 GCA_035315685.1 Vicinamibacterales bacterium
CACCGCATCGTGGCCGACTACAACGGTGAGATTCGCGTGAGCTCGCAGCAGGGAGTGGGAACCACGGTATCGGTACATCTTCCAGCGCGCGCGCCGGCGGTGGTGTCATGAAGACCGCGGCCCAGCCGGTTGCGCCGGCGACGGAACGCCGGCCTCCCCGGATCCTCGTCGTCGACGACGAGCGATCGATGCGAGAGCTGCTGGCGATCGTGTTGCGCCGTGAAGGCTACGAGGTCCTGCTCGCCGACAGCGGCCGGACCGCGATCGAGCTGCTCGAGCGCGAGCCGGTCGATCTGCTGATTTCCGACATCAAGATGCCCGACCTGAGCGGCGTCGACGTGCTGCGCGCGGCGAAGAAGGTCGATCAGGACATCCTCGGGATCATGATCACCGCGTTTGCGTCCACCGAGACGGCGGTCGAGGCGATGCGCCTCGGGGCATGCGACTACCTGAGCAAGCCGTTCGACATCGATCTCCTCAAGATGAAGGTGCGCGAGAAGATCGAGAACCGTCAGCTCCGCCAGGAAAACCTGCTGTTGAAGCGGACGCTCGGCCTGTCGCACCAGTTCGCGAACATCATCGGCCGCAGCCCCGCGATGCTCGAGGTCTTCAAGATGATCGAGACCGTCGCGCGCACCAACAGCACGATTCTGCTCACCGGCGAGTCGGGCACCGGCAAGGGCCTCGTCGCGCAGGCGATTCATTTCCACTCGCTGCGCCGCGACAAGCCGATGGTGTCGCTCAACTGCGGCGCGCTGCCGGAGAACCTGCTCGAATCGGAGCTGTTCGGCCACATGCGCGGGTCCTTCACCGGCGCCGACGCGAACAAGAAAGGGCTCCTCGAAGTCGCCGAGCGCGGCACGGTGTTTCTCGACGAGATCGGCGAGATGAGTGCGGTGCTGCAGGTGAAGCTGCTCCGTGTGCTCCAGGAGCGCCGCTTCCGCCGGGTGGGCGGGCTCGAAGAGCTGCAGGCCGACATCCGCGTGATCGCGGCGACGAACCAGGATCTGGCCAGGGCGATCGCCGAGGGACGCTTCCGCGAGGATCTCTACTACCGCATCAACGTGATTCCGATTTCGCTGCCGCCGCTGCGTGAGCGGCGGGAAGACATTCAGCTGCTCGCCGAGCACTTCGTCGCCAAGTACACCGGCCAGATGGAGAAGCAGATCACCGGCATCTCGCATGAGGCGCTCGACCTGCTGACGCGCTACGACTGGCCGGGCAATATCCGGGAGCTCGAGAACGTCGTCGAGCGCGCCGTCGCGCTCGAGCCGACGCCGGCGATCCTGCCCGACAGCCTGCCACCGGCGATCCGGGGCGACGTCTCGCTGCGGGCACCCGCCGCGATGTCCGATGGCCTTCCCGAGTCAGGCTTCGATCTCGAAGCGCACGTCAAACAGATCGAGAGCCGGTACATCGCGGAAGCGCTGAAGCGGGCTGGCGGCGTGCAGGTGAAGGCGGCGGAGTTGCTCGGCATGAGCTTCCGGTCGTTCCGCTACTACGTCAAGAAATACAACCTCCGCTGATCTGCGCTTGCGCTCAGGCCGTGACAGTGGCGTCGGCGGCCCGCGCCCGTGACTGACATTCGTTGTCAGGCCAGGGCTGACAAATCTTGTCACACGACGATTTTCTGCCCGCGCAGGCTCGGCGCTATCGAGCGGCAAGTCATTGGTCGATAGTCAGTTAGTCAGCCGATGCCGATCTGGATGAGCTTGGCACCGCGGTTGCTCATGGACAGTCGTCCGACGAAGACACCATCCATACCGGACACATTCTGGAGGCGAGGGACATGAGACTGCGCAAGGAACAAGGCTTCACGCTGATCGAGCTGCTCATCGTGGTCGCCATCATCGGCATCATCGCGGCGATTGCAGTGCCGGGCCTGCTGCGTGCCCGTATGTCGGGCAACGAGGCGTCGGCAATCGGGTCGCTGCGGGCCATCAACTCGGCCGAATCGACCTTCTCGTCGAGCTGCGCGCAGGGCGCATATGGGCCGTCATTGGTCTCGCTCGGCACGCCTCCGACCGGCGGCGGCCAGGCGTTCGTGAGCCCTGACATCGCGACCGCGTCCAGCGCGGCGACCGTCGACAAGAGCGGCTACACCGTGGCGCTGACGGCCGGCGGCACCGCGGCAGTGGCGGGCGTCACCGCGTGCAACGGCATTACGCCGGTGAACGCGGGTTACCAGTCGAACGCCGATGCGATCTCGTCGTCCACCGGCACGCGTCACTTCGCAACCGACAGCCGCGGCACGATCTTCCAGGACAACGCGGCCGCGATCGCCACGCCAATTCCGGCCGCGGCGACGCCGATTCAGTAACAGGTTCCGTCAACGAGAGTCAGGAGACGAATGATGAAAGTGCGTGCGCAACAGGGGTTCACACTGATTGAACTGCTGATCGTGGTGGCGATTATCGGCATCATCGCGGCGATTGCAGTGCCGGGTCTCCTTCGTGCCCGTATGTCGGGCAACGAAGCCTCGGCGATCGGCTCGCTGCGGGCCATCAACTCGGCGGAGTCGACGTTCTCGTCGAGCTGTGCCCAGGGCGCGTATGGACCATCATTGGTCTCGCTCGGGACTCCGCCGACCGGCGGCGGCCAGGCGTTCGTCAGCCCGGACATCGCGACGGCCTCCAGCGCGGCGACTGTGGCCAAGAGCGGTTACACGGTTGCGCTGACGGCCGGCGGCACGGCGGCAGTTGCGGGCGTCACCGCGTGCAACGGCATCACGCCGGTGAACGCGGGCTACCAGGGCAACGCGGATGCGATCTCGAGCTCGACCGGCACCCGTCACTTCGCGACGGACAGCCGCGGCACGATCTTCCAGGACAACGCCGCCGCGATTGCGACGCCGATTCCGGCAGCCGCGACGCCGATTCAGTAGTCCAGTTCGTCGATTCGTTCTCGCTCGACAGACGGGATGTCGCCTCTCGGCGGCATCCCGTTTGCTGTTTGGCGGGCCGTCGTCGGTACGCTAAACTTCCTGAATTCCGCGTCTTATGAGCCGAACCGCTGCTCGATTCGCGCTGCTCTGCTCGCTCGTCGGCCTTGGAGTGTCGGCTGCGGCGGCGTACACGCACTACCACATGCTGTACGACCCGACCTACCGCAGTTTCTGTGACGTCAATGCGACCGTCAGCTGCACGCAGGTGTATCAGAGCCGCTACAGCACGTTCCTCGGCATCCCGGTCGCGATCTTCGGCGCCGTCTGGTTCGTGGCTGCTGCGCTGCTGTCGGTGGCAGGCCTCACGGCGCGCCAGTCGGTCCGCGAGAACGTCCCCGGCTATCTGTTCGCGATGTCCACGGTGGCGCTGGCCGTCGTGCTGTATCTCGGCTACGCCTCGCTGTTTCTGATCAAGGCCGTTTGCCTGCTGTGCCTCACGACCTACGCCGCGGTGATCGCGCTGTTCATCGTGTCAGGCGCGGCTACTTCCTTTCCCATGACTACTTTGCCTCGCCGTGCCTCCGCCGACGCCCGTGTCTTTTTCCGCAGTCCGGTCGCGCTTCTGCTTGCGGTGCTGTTCTTCGCCGGCGCCGCGTCGACGCTGGCGTTTTTCCCGCGCGAAGGCGCTGGCGGTGTCGAGGCGGCTGCGGCCGCGGCTCCCGTGCCGACGCAGGATCAGCGATCGGAGTTCGAGCGCTGGTATCTCTCGCAGCCGCGCATTCCGCTCATCGTGCCGTCGGAAGGCGCCAAGGTGCTCATCGTCAAGTTCAACGACTTCCAGTGCCCGGCCTGCGGGCAGTCGTATCTTCTCTACAAGCCGATCCTGGCGAAATACGAAGCCGAGCACCCCGGCGCGGTGAAGATGGTGTTGAAGGACTACCCGCTCAACCGCGACTGCAACGAGGCGATCTCGCAGACGCTGCATCCCTCGGCCTGCGACGCAGCCGTGGCGGTGCGCCTGGCGGAGGCGCACAACAAGGCGCCCGAGCTCGAGGAGTGGCTCTACACGCACCAGCAGGGGATGACGCCGCCGGCGGTCCGTCAGGCTGCGCGGGACATCGGCGGGATCACCGATTTCGACGCGAAGTACGCGGCGACGCTGAGCGCTGTCAAGGGTGACATCAATCTCGGCAAGCAGCTCGGCATCAAGGCGACGCCGACTTTCTTCATCAACGGCGTGAAGATCGAGAGCGCGATCGCGCCCCAGTACTTCGAGCAGGCGATCGCCTACGAGCTACAGCACGCCAAGTGAACGGCCGACGATCCGAATGACGTGAACGCGCTTGCGACCGAGGAGCTGACCAAGGACTACACGATCGGGTTCTGGCGCAACCGCACCTACCGCGCTCTCGATCGGCTGACGCTCGCCGTCGAGCCGGGCGAGGTGTTCGGCTTCCTCGGGCCGAACGGCGCCGGAAAAACCACCACGCTCAAGCTGCTGATGCAGCTCGTGTTTCCGACCGGCGGCCGCGCCGAGATACTGGGCCGGCCGCTCGGCGACCTGGCGGTCAAGCGCCGGCTCGGATACCTGCCGGAAAACCCATATTTCTACGACTACCTCACGGCAGAGGAGCTGCTCGCGTATTTCGCGGCGCTCTTCGGATACCCGCGCAGCGAATGCCGCGCGCGCGCCGCGCGCCTGCTCGACGAGGTCGGCATCGCCGGCGAGCGGCGTCTGCAGCTTCGGAAGTTCTCCAAAGGGATGCTGCAGCGCGTCGGCATCGCTCAGGCGCTGATCAACGATCCCGACCTCGTGATCTTCGACGAGCCGATGTCCGGCCTCGATCCGCTTGGCCGGCGCGATGTCCGCGCGCTGATCCTGAGGCTGCGTGACCGCGGCTGCACGGTCTTCTTCAGCTCGCATGTGCTCTCCGACGCCGAGGCGTTGTGCGACCGGGTCGCGATCCTCGCGAGAGGACGTCTCGTCGCCGCCGGCCGCCTCGCGGACATGCAGGCGTTCCGCGCCAGCGGCTGGGAGCTGGTGGTCGCCGGCGTGAACGACGGCGCCGTGACATCGCTTTCCTCGCGCGTCCGCCGCAGCGTCCGCATCGGCGAGGATCGTTACCTGCTCGAACTGCCGCTCGATCCGCCGCCGGATCGGCTGCTCGGCGAGCTGACCGCGTCAGGGGCGCAGCTCGTGTCGCTGAACCCGATCCGCCAGACGCTCGAGGATTTCTTCGTCGAGAAGGTCACGTCGGCCGAGGCCATGAGCCAGCCGCGCGGGCTCGAAGCGCCGACGCCTGGAGTGCGCTCGTGAAAGCGACCGCCGCCATCGCGGTGAACGTCTTCCGTGAATCCGTGCGCGACAAGGTGCTCTACAACCTCGTGCTGTTCGCGATCCTGCTGATTGGTGCGTCGCTGCTGATCGGCCAGCTGACCGCAGGGCAGGACGTGAAGATCATCAAGGATCTCGGCCTCTCGGCGACGTCGCTGTTCGGGCTGTTCATCGCGGTCTTCATCGGCATCGGCCTCGTATCCAAGGAAGTGGAGCGGCGGAGCATCTACTCGCTGCTGGCCAAGCCGATCCGCCGATCGCAGCTCGTCGTCGGCAAGTACATCGGGCTCGCGTTGACGCTGGCGGTGAACATCGCGGTCATGGCGGTCGCGCTGTACGCCGTGCTCGCGTACATGCGATGGGGCGTGCCGGAAGCGGTCGTGCGGGCGTGGGACGCGCCGCCGCTCGACCCGGCGCTGCTCGTCGCGATCGGCTTGATTCTCGTCGAGCTGATGCTGGTGACCGCGATCGCCATCTTCTTCTCGACGTTCTCGACCCCGATCCTGTCGGCGGCGCTGACGTTCGCGCTCTTCGTCGTCGGGCACTTCAGCGCGGATCTCAGGAACTTCGAGGCGGCCGTCGAGTCGCCGATGGCCGGCCGCATCGCCCGCGCGCTCTACTGGGTGCTGCCGAACCTGGCGCAGTTCGACGTCAAGGCAGACGTCGTCCACGGGCGGCCGGTGCCGCTCGGATACGTTGCACTGGCGCTGGCGTATGCGGCCACCTACATCGCGCTGCTGCTGTCGATCTCGGTGACGGTTTTCTCCAGGCGGGACTTCAAATGAACGCCCGCCTGTCGGCCGCGATCGGGCTGGTCGCGGTGCTGCTGGCGACCGCCGTGCAACTCCAGGCGGTCCGCGAGCGATGGTACCCGCCCGGCGACGAAGACGAGACCGCGCTGTATCTCCAGTCCGGCTTGACGGTCCGTCGAATGTCCGGCGCGTACACGCCGCTTGCGGCGGATCTGTATTGGATTCGCGCCATTCAGTATTACGGCGGCACCAAGCGCCGCTTGAATTCGGCGTCGGGGCCGATGCCGAGTGTGCCGCCGCCGCCCGCGTCGCTGGCCGCCGTCGGCGACGATTACAGCCTGCTGTATCCGCTGCTCGACATCACGACCACGCTCGATCCGCGGTTCAACATCGCATACCGGTTCGGTGCGATCTTTCTCGCCGAGCCCTATCCAGGCGGTTCGGGCCGGCCGGATCTCGCGGTTGCACTCCTTGAAAAGGGACTGCGCGAACGACCCGATAAATGGGAATACCTGGAGGACATCGGGTTCGTGCACTACTGGTACACACACGACTACCTGGCCGCGTCGGAGTGGTTCCAGAAGGCCGCCGACGTGCCCGGCGCGCCCTGGTGGCTGCGCTCGCTGGCCGCGACGACGCGCGCCAAGGGCGGCGATCGCGAGTCGTCCCGGCTGATGTGGGAGGCGATTCGTCAGACGACGGAAGTCGAGTACCTCAGGAACGACGCCGAACGCAGGCTTGCGCAGCTGCGAGCACTCGACGACATCGACGCGCTGCAGCGTGCAGTGGATGCGGCGAAGGCGCGGTCCGCAGATCTGCCGCTCGACTGGGCAGCGCTCGTGCGCGCGCGCGTCCTGCGCACGGTCCCGGCTGATCCCTCCGGCGTTCCCTACGAGCTGTCGTCCGAAGGCCGCGTCACGCTCGCGCGTTCGTCGCCGCTGTTGCCGCTGCCGGTGGAACCTCCGGCGCGATGATTTCGATGCTCGCGCAGCTGCCGCCCGCCGTCGCGATCGCAATCGCGACCGCATTCGGCGCGATACTCGGCAGCTTCCTGAACGTGTGTATTTACCGCCTGCCGCTTCGCAAGTCGGTCGTCCGGCCGCCGTCGGCCTGCACCAACTGCGGACGCGAGCTGCGGTGGTACGAGAACGTCCCGGTCGTCAGCTGGCTGGCGCTTCGCGGCAGGTGCCGCACGTGCTCGACGCCGATCTCGTTCCGCTACCCCTTGATTGAAGCGATCACCGCGGCGATGTTCGGGCTGGCGTGGTGGTACTACGGCCCGGGGCCGCTGCTCGCCTCGCGTCTCGTCTTCGGCTGCGCACTCATCGTGCTGTTCGCGATCGATCTCGAACACCATCTGTTGCCGAACGTCATCACGCTCCCGGGCATCGTCGTGGGATTCGCATTCAGTTTCTTCGCCGAGCCGGGATGGCAATCGTCGCTCATCGGTCTGCTCGCCGGTGGCGGATCGCTCTACGCGATCGCGGAGATCTACTACCGCGTGCGGCACGAGGAAGGCCTCGGGATGGGCGACGTGAAGATGCTGGCGATGGTCGGCGCGTTCCTCGGTTGGAAGCTGGCCCTGCTGACGCTGATGCTCGCCTCGTTCGCGGGCACGATCATCGGCATCGGGCTGATCGTGACGCGCCGCGGGGGCATGAAGTACGCGCTGCCGTTCGGCACGTTCCTCGCCCTCGGCGCGGCCGCCGCGGCGTCAATCGGTCCGGCGCTGCTCGACTGGTACCTCGGAATGTTCTGATGCAACTGACGCCGTCGGCGTACGCGTTTCTCGGCGTGACGGCGCTCGTTGCCGCGCTGGTCGCGCTGGTCGTCTTCGCGATGCTGCGTTTCTCGATGGCGGCGCGCGACACGCGCCGCAGCATGCGCAGCAGCCCGGCGGCGGAGACTGCCATGCTGTCGGCGGCCCTTCAGGAAGCGGTCGCCAAGCTGAAGGCGCAGGAGCGCGCGACAGCGGCGCGGGCTGAAGCCTCGGAACGTCTCAGCGGCGAAATCATTTCGAGCCTCACGGCCGGACTGCTCGTCGTCGGCCTCGAGCGGGAGATACGGATTCTGAATCCAGCCGGCCGCCGGATGCTCGACATGCCCGAGCCTGCCTCGGACGGCGTCGTCGCGCGACGCAGTGAGAGCAGCGGCGACGGGCCGCGGCCCACCCGCGAGCAGCCGCTGCTGAACGTCGTCGACGAGTGCCTGGCGACCAGCGCGGCGGTCGTGCGGCGCGCCGTCGAGTTGCCTGACACAGGTCATGGCGTCACACATCTGGGCGTGACCGTCTCGCCCCTCTTCGACGTCGAGGGTCAGCTGCACGGCGCCATCTGTCTCTTCACCGATCTGACGGCGGTCAAGGATCTGGAAGAGCAGTTGAGGCTGAAAGACAGCCTCGCCACCGTCGGCGAGCTCACCGCCGGGATCGCGCACGAATTCCGGAACGGCCTCGCGACGATCCAGGGGTACAGCAAGCTGCTCGACCTGAATGCGCTGCCGCCGGGGTACCGGCCCTACGTCGAGGGCATCCGCTCGGAGACGCACTCGCTCAGCCAGGTGGTGACGAACTTCCTGAACTTCGCACGGCCGGCGCAGCTGACGCTGACCAGCGTGGACCTCCGCGGCATCTGCGAACGCGCCGCCGACGAATTCCGGCCCGAGGCGCGCGCGACCGGCGGCGACATCGACCTACGTGGCGATTTCGGCGTGATCGAGGGCGACGAGGTGCTGCTGCGCCAGGCGTTCAGCAATCTGCTGCGCAACGCGCTGGAAGCCTGTGCCGGCGGCACGGCGCCGCCGCACATCGTGATTCAGTCCGAGCTCGATGCGGGGCAGCGGATCACGCGGATTGCCGTCAACGACAACGGCCCCGGCGTTTCGCCCGAACTGCGGGAGCGGGTGTTCACACCGTTCTTCACGCTGAAGCGGAGCGGCACCGGGCTCGGCCTCGCGCTCGTGCAGAAGATCATTGTCTTCCACAACGGGCGTGTCGTGGTCGCGAGCGCCCCGCAGGGCGGCGCCAGCTTTCAGGTGACGTTGCCGGTCGCGGGGGCGGTCACCGCTCAGTAGCGCTGCCAGGTGAAGGTGCCGATCATCGGATTTCCGACCACCCAGAAGTCGTGCAGCAGCCGGCGGTCGTAGAGAATCTTGCCATTTCCTTGGTCGTCCAGGCGATGCGTGAGAATCGACCCGTACACGTTTCCGGTGCCCTCCAGGGTGAACAACGCGTTCGGCGCGTAGACGGTCATCACCGAGTCGTTGGTGCCCCCGACCTTCAGTTCGCCGGTGCCGGCGTAGACCATCTGCAGCATCGACGCGTCGTAGTTCGAGCAGCTGGCGCATCCGGCGACGGCGGTCTGGCTCCCGCCCGTCAGGTCGACGGGACTGGCGATGGCCGCACCGGTGGGATCCTTCCCGATGATGCCGAGCACGACTCCCTGCGACGGGTTGGTGGCGGCCACACCAATCGTCGAACCACCGACCAGCTTGAGGCTGTTGAGATTGTAATGCGCGGCTGGACTGGTGGCCGTGAGCACGAGGTTGACGTGCGAGCTCAATGTGACGCTGGGCAGCGTCAGCCCGCCGCCAGTGAGCGTAATCGTGTTCGTGGCGATGTTGACCGAGCATTGCGCCAGTTGAGCGGCGGGAACCAGCGTGGCGCACGTTGTGATGTCCACGTTGGAGATGTTCGCGTCCGGCATCGTCGACGGACCGGGGAGCGACGGCGTCGGATAGGCGATCGCCGTCGGCAACTTCACCATGCCGCCGGTCACTGTTGCGCTGCCGCCTTCGGTCAACCCGTCAATGGCGCCATCCGCGCCGTTGGTGCATGCGCCCACGCCGGTGCGCGGCGTGTACAACTTGCCGCCGACGTCCGCGCTTCCGGTGATGGTGAGGTTGCCGTTTGTGCCGACGTCGCCGCCCGCGTTCGTCATGTTGCCGTGGGTCGCGTCCGGGACGGTTGCGCCACTCAGCAGGGTCGAGTCGTAGCTCTTGACGTCGACGGTGCCCTTGAACGAGAGCGCGCCGCACATGATGTCGGTGCCGAACGCGGCGTACGAGCTGGCCGGCACCTTCGGCGTCTCGATCATCGCGAGGATTTGCACGGTGGCCTTGGGCGTCCCTGACAAGCCGCCGTCGGCAATGACCTCCCACGTCTCCACAACGGATTGTCCGCCGCTGTAGGAGTCGAACGCCTGCAGCGCGACGAGTCGGGCGTAGGTGCCGTAGGTCAGCGACAGGTTGCCCGACGCCAGCGTCCCTTTTGCAGCGGTGTTGTACGCGTTCTGCACCGCGACGACCGGATAATTCGAGGCCTTGGACGTCGAGGCAGACAGAATCACTTCCAGGCCGTTGCAGGTGACCGGCGAGACGTTGCGGTTGCAGAGCGCGGGATTCAGCAGGTCGGCCGCGGTCGGCGTGATGTTCTGCGTCGGATCGAGGAGAAAGTTCGAAGCCTTCTGGACGCCCGCCTCGGCGGCGTAGCGCGCCTGCGACATCATCCGGTAGTTCATGCTCGCGTAGGTCTCTGACTGCGACAGGAACATCAGGGAGGCCCCGATCACCGACAGCGCCGACATGAGGAACAGGGCGAGGACGAGTGCGATTCCGCGTTCCTTGTGGATGTTCATGGCCTCGATCTCTTCGTCAGGGCAGCAGCGGCGTGATCACGCCGGGCGTCGGCTGGACGCGAGTCATGTACCCCAGTCCGGCAAACTCCCAGGTGAAGAACACGTTGCGGGGTGAGACGTTCAGGAGCGCCTTGGTTTCGGTCTGGAACTGCTTCGTGATCGGGTCACGGGTCTGCGACCACACCGTGAGTGTCACGGCGACGTCGAGGACCATGCCTGGCGCGCTCGCCGGCACCGGCTCCTGATACTGGAAACAGGGTCGCGCGACGCCGCCGGCGTCAGGAGGATTCTGGTGGACGTTGCTCAGCAACACCATCGAGCTGTCGACAGGCGGCTTCACCGCAGCCGGCGCGCCGAATGGCAGGAACGGCTGGACGACGTTGCGATACAGGTTGAAGGATCCGTCGGTGCCCGGGTCGCCGTTGTCGCAGTAGTACTCGATGTATACCATCGTGCCGTCGCCGTTGATGTCGCCGTACATCTTCAGCCGGTTCGCGGTCGATCCGTTTGGAAACGACGGTGCGACAATGCCGCTTGCGAACCCGCCAAGCGCCCGGAAGCTCACTGTGTTGGCGGGGTCGGCGGGGTTGGGTGGGTGCGACTGCGTGAAGCACGCGGTGAATGTCGTCGCCGAGGGGATCGACACGATCGCAACGGTCTCGGCTGCGTCACCATCGAGAGTCGTCAGCCACTCGCCGACGAACATGCCGGTCGTTGAGTTGACGGTGGCGGTCACCGGCACCCCGGGCGTGCACAGCGTGCCCGGAGCGGTGACGATCGGCAAGGTGAGCGTGACGGCTCCAGGCAGCGTGACGCGTCCGGCCTGCCCGACTTCCTGCTGGAGCAGCTCGGTCGCGCCGCGGACGCCGCTGTGCATCTCGGTGCGGTTCCAGATCGTCTGCTGATGGTTCGTCATCTGCATCAGCGCACCGGTCACGATGCTCGAAATCGCGAGCAGCAGCGCGGTGGCGATCAGCACTTCGGCGAGGGTGAACCCGGCTTCCGACTTGATCGTGACAGCCATGCTCAGAACTGCGCTGCCTTGAGCGCCATGACCGTTGACTTCGGCAGCATGAAACCGCCCACCGACGAACGCACGATCACCGTGACAACGATCTGTTTGACGCCCGCCGCCGGATTGTCCGCGCACGCCTGCGGCGGCACGTACGCGGCAGACGCGCACGTCACCTGCCAGACCCGTTCATAGAACCACGTCGCCGGGGGCGCGGTGCCGCCGCCGAGGAGGCTGCCGTCCTGTGCGAGCCAGTCCACGTAGTTGTTCACCGGCGTCGCGGTGTTGACACTGCCGCCGATCGCCAGACCGCTGCCGCCGCCGTTCGCAGTCGGGAACACGACCGTGTTGCTGCTCGTGTTGCCGTAGGCGAGAGAGAGCAACTGCTCCATCTTGTCCTGGCTGTACTCGGTGGTGCGGGGCGTCAGGTGCCCCTGATTCTCGGTGTGCATGGTGGCCAGCGTGCCCATCGACAGCAGGCCGGCCAGCACCACCAGCAGGATGCCGCAGGCGATGGTCGTCTCGATGAGCGTCGTGCCATCTTCCCCCGCGAACCGACGAGCGCGCTCGCGCAGAGTCCTCATTCCGGCGACCAATTGGGCGTCGCGCTGGCCACCGTGCGCCAGGTGCGCGCCATACCGGTGGCCGACACGGTGACGCCGTAGACCGCACTCCCATCGGTGAGGTACAGCGCCCCGAGGTTGCTCGGGGCTCCGTTCGAGTCAATCGGCGTCCCGCGCGAGTTGAAGATGATGCAGGCCGTGTTGGCGATATCGGCAGGCGGCACGGCGTTGCTCTTGCACATCGGCGCCTGGTTGATCGCCGCGGTGGTATTGGGCGGCGCCGAGCCGACAGGGGCGAACCCGAAGCGCACACGCTGCGACAGCGACGTCGTCCCGCCTTCGACAACCCACGTCGAGGTCGTCTTGTCGAAGGTCTCGAGATGAAACCGGTTGGTGGAGAGATCCGCGTACAGCCGCACCCGTCCGAACACCGAGGAGGCGCGCATTTTCGCGAGCGCGATCGAGTTGGACGTGCTGCGCGCATCGCCGCTCAAGCGAAAAAAGCCGAGCGCGTTGCCCATCATTGGCGCCGCGATGGCTGACACCACGCCAATCAGTCCGACGACAACCAGGATCTCCAGGAGCGAAAAACCACCAGGCGAGTCTATGTGTCGACCGCTACGCATCTACCAGTCGAAATCGAGCAACCACAGTGCCATCGAACGTATGCGACACGATGGCAGCAAGTTAGCGACTGTTCCCCTCGTCTGACGCCGGGTTGGCCCTGCTCCGTTTCGGCACGCGTTGTTACGGTTTCGTCGGGTCATGTCGATGTCGGCGCTTCGGCCGCACCACCGCCGCCAGCCGCACGGGTCCGCCGGAAGGCGGACACTATCGGAGCCACGGCGATCGTCCCTCGGTCGTGTCCGGCTTCAGCCGGACCGTCTTGCAACGTCCAAACGCCCTCGATCTCTCGCCCAGTGCAAGGGCGTGCAGGTGCGCCCACGGTGCGCTGTGTCCCTGCGCTCGAGAACCGCGCGCGGCGCCAGGCGTCCAAACCCTGCGAATATAATGATCGCGACACATGCGGACTCTCGCGCGGCACGAGGTGAGATAGGTGGGCGGGTTCGTAGTCTGTCCCGCATGTGGAACGCGCATCAAGGCGGGCCGTCCGTATTGTCTCCGCTGTTTTGCAGCACTGCCCGATGCCGACGCCCGGCCGCCAATCTGGGAATCACTCGGCCTGTCGCGGGGGCACGAGGCGACGTTCGCGATCATCGCGTCGCTGATCGTTCTCGCACTGGTCGGAGTCATCTGGAGCACGTGGCCCGGCCGTCCTGACGACGAGGCACATCCGGTCGCAAGCCAGAACAAGGCGGCGGCGCCGGCAGCCGCCCCGGCCCCAGCCGCCACGCCGGAAGGGACCGACACTGCACCAGCCGCGCAGGCGGACGAGATCGCCGGGGGCAGGACCGGAGAGCTCACGGCGGAGGCCCGCGCCTCGCTCGAAGGGGCGCGCGTCGCGTACGAACAGGCGCTGACGAAAACACCCGACAACCCCGAAGTACTGAACAACCTCGGTCGCACACTCGCGCAGTTGAATCGGCCCGACGAGGCTCTTCCGCGTTTCGAGCGCGCAGTCGCGCTGGCGCCGGACACTGCGAGCTATCACGCCAGCCTCGCCCGAACCGCTGCCGCGCTCGGACAGGGCAGTCGTGCGACAGAGCAGTTTCGCGAAGCCGCCCGGCTGTTGCCTGAAGATTTTGCGACACGATACACGCTGGCGATGGCGCTGCAACGGAACGGTGACCATGAGGCGGCGCTTCCCGAGTTCGAACGCGCCATAGCCCTTGCGCCGGCCGATGCCAGTCCACACCGTGCATACGCGATCAGTCTCGAGCAGCTGGGGCGGACACCGGATGCGGTGCGCGAGTACCGTCGGTACCTCGAGATGCGGCCATCGGCTCCCGATGCGCCCAGGCTCCGCGCTCACCTCGAGGCGCTCGCCTCGGCGCAGCCTTGAGGACGTCGGGCAGATAACGTCTATGAGGTTGCCAGTCAGGTCGCAGAATCTGCGATCGGTGGCTGGCGCCTCCTCGTGATTTCTGCAGCAGTCTGCTGTTCAACGTTCTTCGATCGCCGCACTCTCCCGAACAAATTGGCGAATTGGATTGCAGCTCGTCGATGGACCGTGGGTTGCACCGCGAGAACGGCATGTCCAACCCGTTTGTCCCGCCCGGCCCGCTGCCGCGCGCTGCCGCTCGGCTGAAGCCTTCGCGCTACCGATCCACGCGTTCGCGCGGCCTGCGCGTCGCGCCCATCCTGCCCATCGCGCCGGTCCCGCCCATCCCGCCCGACCGCTCCGCGAGCGGCTGCACGCTTCTCGAAGTGCTCGTGGCGACAACCTGCCTGGTCGTCGCGCTGGTGTTCGTCGCGCAGGTGTACGGCGTGGTCGCGCAGGCGACTCGCCGCGCCGCGGCCATCACGCGTGCGACGATCCTCGCGCAGGACAAGATCGAGGAACTCGTCTCGCGCGCGGCGAGCGACGCCAGCCTCGCGGAGTCGCCGCCCGGCGCGCTCGCGTCCGACGTCGCGGGCTGCTTCGATATCGTCGGCGGATTCGTCCGTCGCTGGTCGATCGAGGCGCTCGCCGCCGCGCCGTCGAGCGCGCTCGTCATTCAGGTCGTCGTCTCGACGCCTGAACAACGTGCGGCGGCGCTGCCGGCGCGTCCGTCTACCGGTGCGCATCTCGTCACGGTCCGTCGAAAGACGTCGTGACGTGTGCAATCGCAGCAGCGGTTTCTCGGTAGTCGAACTCACGGTGGCCCTTGCGCTCACAATGACCGTCGTCGGAACGGTCGTGGCGATCGTCAATCCGGCGCGCAGTGCGTTCGCCGCGCAATCGGAGGCCGTGGACGTGCAACAGCGGCTGCGCGTCGGCGTCGAGGCGCTGATGCGCGAGTTGGTCGCTGCGGGCGCCGGGTCGCCCGTCGGAGGCCAGTCCGGCCCGCTCGGTGACTCGATCCCGCCTGTGATGCCGTTCCGCCGCGGTGCAAGCCGGAGCGATCCGCCGGAGATGTTCAGGACCGACACGATCACCGTGGTCAGCGTTCCGGCGACCGCGGCGCAGACGACGCTCGCCGCGGATCGTGCGCCGGGCGCGACAACGCTGACGCTGATGCCGACGGCAGGCTGTCCCGACCGCATCAACGTGTGCGGGTTTGCGCCGGGCATGACCGTGCTCGTCTACGACGCCGGCGGTGCGTTCGACATTTTCGTCGTCGACGCCGTAGACGATGGCGCGTCGCAGGTCACGGTTGCGCCGCCCGAGTCGGCGTTCACGTACTCGAACGGAGCGGTCGTGGTCGAGGCACGCGTTCGCACCTACTACTTGAAAGAGGATCCCGTCTCGCGCAGCTCACAGCTGATGCAGGCCGACGGCGGCGCAGCGCCCGACGCGCCGCTCCTCGATCATGTTGCCGCCCTGACGTTCGACTACGGCGGAGCATCGGCCGCGCCGATCGCCGCTTCCGAGCTCGCCGACGGTCCATGGCTGCCAGACGCGACTGCCGCGTCGCGATGGGACGCGGATCTCCGGCGCATCAGAAGCGTGGGGGTTACGCTGCGGGTCGAGGCCGCGATCGCCGCATTGCGGGGACCGGCCGGCGCGCTGTTCCGCAACGCCGGCGTCGCGACGTCGGTGCACGCGTGGGTTCCGGATCAGGAGATCCGGTTCGTGATCTCGCCGCGCAACCTGGTCGAGAGTCGATGAGTGCGCGTCTCGAGCATGAGCGCGGCGCCGCGCTCGTCATGGTGATCATGGCGCTGTCGCTGTTGACGTCACTGACCGTCTCGCTGCTGCTGTCGGCGTCGGCGGACGTCGTCACGGCCGCGAATTTCAGGACTCAGCGCGCCACGCTGTACGCGGCGGACGCGATCTTCGAGCGCGCGATGATCGACATCGCTGCCGCGCCGGACTGGGATGCGCTGATTGCCGGCTCGGTCGTCTCGACGTTCACGGACGGTCCTGCCGCAGGAGTGCGCACGCTGGACGACGGTGCCGAGATCGCGGTCGGGGAGCTGGTCACCATGGCCGACTGTCACAAACGCAGCGCTTGCACCGATGCGGAGCTCGACGCGGTCACGGCGGACCGGCCCTGGGGTATGAGGAACCCGCGGTGGCGGCTCTACGCGTACGGCCGGCTCGGCGATTTGCTGCCCGAGGCCGACGTGGGCCTGCCGTGGTATGTCGCCCTGATGATTGCCGGGCATCCGCTGGGCAGCGGCGCGATCGCCGTGCGCGCCGAGGCATTCGGCCCGCGTAAGGCCCACAGCATCATCGAGGTGACGGTCGCGCGCGACGTCGACAGCGACTACAATGATCGAACCGCGCCGCGAACGCTGTCGTGGCGCGAGGTGCGTTAGTGCGGTTTTCGAATGGCCGTAGCGCGAAGGTTTCAGGCGCGCGACTCAAGTTCACGCATGGATCGACCGATAAGCAATCTGGTCGCTGTTTCATGAAGGCGTATCTCCGCTCTGTCGCGATGGTTCTGGTCAACGGACTGCTCTGGTCGCAGGGCGGTCCGATTCTCCGCGCGCAGTCGCTCGCCGATCTTGCGAAGAAGGAAGAGGAGCGGCGCAAGACGGTGTCCCAGCCGGCGAAGGTCTACACGAACAAGGACCTCACCCCGGTTCCTCCGGGCGCGCCTGTACCGCCGCCGCCCGCCGCCACGGGCGACGCGAAGGCCGGCGACGCCACGGATGCCGCGTCACAAAAACCGGCAGCCGCGGACAAAGACAAGGGCGACAAGAGCGAGAAGAAGGATCAGGCCTACTGGTCGAAAAAGCTCAACGAGTTGCAGCAGCAACTCGAGCACGATCAATCCTTCGCCGATGCGCTGCAGGTCAAGATCAACGCGCTCACCACCGACTTCGTCAATCGCGACGATCCGGTCCAGCGCAGCCGAATCGAGCAGGAGCGCAACAAGTCGCTTGCCGAGCTGACGCGGTTGAAGAAGGCCGTGATCGACGACAACAAGGCGATCGCCGACCTGCAGGAAGAAGCGCGGCGCGCCGGCGTTCCGCCAGGCTGGCTCCGCTAGAGTGAATGCCCGCACCCGTCAAGCTGCCGATCCCCCGATCCTGATCGTCGAGGACAAGGATTCGTTGCGCACGATGCTCCGCCATGCGCTCGAGGCGCAGGGGCACACGGTCGTCGAAGCCTGCGATCAGCCAGAGGCTGAGAGCGCGCTGCGGGCGAACCATCCTGCGCTGGTGCTCTCCGACCTGCGGCTGACCAACGGCGATGGTTTCGGCGTGCTGCGCGCGGCAAAGGACCAGGATCCCGAGCTGCCGGTCATCGTCATGACTGCGTTCGGCAGCATCCAGGACGCCGTCGCGGCGATGAAGGAGGGCGCGCTCGACTTTCTCGCCAAGCCGGTCGACCCCGATCACCTGCTGCTGCTGGTCGAGCGTGCGCTCGCGCAGCGGCGGCTCGCCAACGAAAACCTGATCCTGAAGGCGGAGCTCGCGCAGCGCCGCGGCGCACCGCAGATCGTCGGCGACGATCCGAAGCTGAAGCAGGTGTCGGTTGCGCTCCATCGCGCGGCGGTAACCGACACCACGGTGCTGCTCGAAGGCGAGAGCGGCACCGGCAAGGAACTGTTCGCTCGCGCCTTGCATGCGCTGAGCCCGCGCGCCGACGGACCGTTCGTCGCGATCAACTGTGCGGCGATTCCCGAAACCCTGCTCGAGACCGAATTGTTCGGGCACGAGAAGGGCGCCTTCACGGGCGCGCAGAACCGGAAGCCCGGCAAGTTCGAGCTGGCCCATCGCGGCACGCTGTTCCTCGACGAGATCGGCGATCTGCCGCTGGCCCTTCAGGCGAAGATCCTCCGCGCGCTCGAAGAGAAACGGTTCGAGCGCGTCGGCGGCACCGTCCCGCTGCAGGTCGACGTTCGCGTCGTCGCGGCGACGAATCGCAATCTGAAGGCGGCGGTCGCCGCCCGGCAGTACCGCGAGGATCTCTACTTCCGGCTGTCCGTGTTTCCGATCGTCATCCCGCCGCTGCGCGATCGGCCGGACGACATCGTGACGCTCGCCCGCTTCTTCATCGAGCGATTCTGCCGCGACATGAACAAGCGCACGCTGGCCCTGTCGCCGGCGGCCGAGCAGGACCTGCGGTCGTACGCATGGCCCGGCAACGTCCGCGAGCTGCAGAACTGCATCGAGCGGGCGGCGATCCTCACCGAGGGCGACACCATTCTGCCCCGGCACTTGAACCTGTCGTTCCGCAGCCCGATGCCGGCGGCGGCAGAGGACGAGAGCCCGTGGGCGAAGATCGATCTCTCGGGGACGCTGACCGATGCGACGAAGCGAGTGGTTGCGGAAGTGGAGCGCCGCAAGATCGAGCAGGTCCTGAAGGAAGCGGCAGGCAACAAGGGACGCGCGGCCGAGATCCTGCAGGTCAGCTACAAGGTATTCACCGGCAAACTGCGCGACTACGGGCTGGAGAATTAGCCAGCAATCGGCAGCTGGAATGTGGATCACGCTGCAACGCGTGCCGCTCCCACGAAGTCACGAAGAGAACACGAGGGATCACGAAGAGCGCTTCGTTCAAAAATCTTCGTGCGCCTGCGTGTTTTCGCGTCTTCGTGTGCACGGCAGGTCCGTTGGCAGCGTGACGGCGTGCCGCGCTTTCTACGCTCCACACTCACTTCGCGAAGCCCACCTGTTTCAGCGCCGCGCGAAGCTCTTTTTCCGTCACGTCATCGACGATGGTCGTGGCGCCGACGGTGGTCGGCAGCACGAAGTGCAGCTTCCCAGCCACGACCTTCTTGTCGTGCTGCATCGCTTCGAGCATCTGGGTCGCGGAGAGATCCGCGATCGGTGGCAGCGGGCCGAGGCTGGCGATGAGATCAGCGAGCGCCTTGCGATCCGTTTCGGCGAGCGCGCCGCGTGCGCGCGCGAGCTGTGCCGCGACGAGCATGCCGTAGCCGACGGCTTCACCGTGGCGAAAGCGGCGGTATTTCGTCACCGCTTCGATCGCGTGCCCGGCAGTGTGGCCGAAGTTCAAGATGCGCCGCAGCCCGGTCTCCCGCTCGTCCTTCACGACGACGTCCGCCTTGATCCGGCACGATTCCGCGATGATCGGCGTCAGCACTTCAGGGGCGCGCGCGAAAATCGCCTTTCGATCGCTGCTCAGCCGATCGAACAGACTCGCGCTAGACGTCATCCCGTACTTGATGATTTCGTACAGCCCGGCGCGGAACTCGCGCCTGGCCAGCGTCGCGAGCACCGTCGGATCGACGACCACCGCGTGCGGCTGGTGAAAGGCGCCGATCAGATTCTTGCCCTGCGGGTGGTTGACGCCGACCTTGCCGCCGATGGCACTGTCCACTTGCGCCAGCAGCGTGGTCGGCACGTGGACCACGGCGATGCCGCGCAAGTAGGTTGCGGCCGCGAATCCGGCCATGTCGCCGATCACGCCGCCGCCGAAGGTGACCAGCGTCGTCGCCCGATCGGCATTCGCGCGGACCAGCGCATCGTAAATCCGCGTGACGGTCGCCAGCTGCTTGAAACGCTCGCCGTCCGGGACGAGGATCGGTTCGACGGCGCCCATTCCATGTGCGAGCTGCGGTCCGTGCAGCCGCCACACCAGCGGACTCGACACTACGAAGCGCCGTGCCGGCGCGCGAGCCGCGTCGAGCACGCGCGCGATCGCCCCGAGCGCGCCGTCGGCGATCGTGACTGTGTAGGTCCGCGACGGCGTCGGCACGTCGATGACCGGCATGGCGGCGACGGGCATGAAAATGCGTTTGATAGGATAGCACCCCGATGCATGCTGGCAGCGCGTTCGACTTCGTGATCGTCGGCGGTGGCGTCGCCGGATTGCGCGCGGCGATCGCGCTCGCTGGTTCCGGCCGCGTCGTCGTGTTGACGAAGGCGGACCCGGCCGAGAGCAACACCGGCTACGCGCAGGGCGGTGTCGCCGCGGCGATTGGCGACGACGACACTCCAGCGCTCCACGAAGCGGATACGATTCGTGCGGGCGACGGGCTCTGCGACGAGGAAGCCGTCCGCGTGTGCGTGGGCGAAGGACCGCACTATGTCCGCGAGCTGATTGACTGGGGCGCGCGCTTCGATCGGGCTGCCGATGGCCGCCCGGCGCTCGGGCGCGAGGCCGCGCACAGCGTGCGGCGCGTGCTGCACGCGGGCGACGCGACCGGTCGCGAGATCGGACGCGTGCTGTGGGAACGTGTCAGCGCGCTCGGATCGGTGACGACGATCGATCATGCGCTCGTCACCGAAGTCGTCGTCGACGGCGACGGAGCCGTTGGCGTGCGCTACGCCGATCGCGACGGCGTACGGCAGGAGGTGCGCGCCGCCGCGACACTGCTCGCCACGGGCGGCGCCGGCCAGGTGTTCCGCGAGACGACCAATCCGGCGGTCGCGACCGGCGACGGCATCGCGCTCGCGTTTCGCGCCGGCGCACGGGTCGCCGATCTCGAGTTCGTCCAGTTCCATCCGACCGCGCTCAAGCGGGCGGGCGCGCCGCGATTTCTGATTTCCGAGGCGCTGCGCGGCGAGGGCGCGCGGCTCGTGAACAGCCGCGGCGAGCGCTTCATGACTCGCTATCACCCGGACGGCGATCTCGCCCCCCGCGACGTGGTCGCGCGCGGCATCGTCCGCGAGTCGGAGAGCGTCGGAGGCGACGTCTTCCTGACGCTCGCGCATCTCGACCCCGCGTACGTGCGACGGCGCTTCCCGACCATCGCGGCGATGCTCGAGGACATCGGCCTCGATCTCGCGACCGATCCGATACCGGTTGGACCGGCGGCGCACTACATCATGGGCGGCGTTGACACCGACGTCTGCGGGCGGACGTCGCTGAAGGGACTGTTCGCGGCGGGCGAGGTCGCATGTACCGGCCTCCACGGTGCCAATCGACTCGCGAGCAACTCGCTGCTCGAGGGGCTGGTGTTCGGCGCCCGGGCTGCCGCTGCGATGCAGGAACCGCTGCGCGCTGCGCCTCTGAAGCGGGATCGGGTCATGGCTGATGGCTCAGGGCTGATGGCTTTTGTCACGAACGGCCAGCCCATCAGCCATCAACCCTATGCCATCAGCCATCAGCCATTAGCCATGACGGGCGTCAGAGACCTCATGTGGCGCTCCGCCGGCTTGTTCCGCAGCCACGACGATCTGGCGCGCGCGGCGGCGACGCTCGAATCGGCGGCCGCGGCGTCGTACCCGCTGACGGCCGACGGCGCCAGACAGCTGAATCTTGCGATTGTCGGGCGGCTGATCGCTCGCGCGGCTCTGCGCCGCGAAGAAAGTCGCGGCGGTCACTATCGAAGCGACTATCCGGCGCGCGACGATCTACACTGGAAGGTCCACCTCGTCGACCAACACCATGGCTAAACAAGAGAAGGCCCAGCAGGCCAAAGACGCGTTCGT
>DATFXR010000146.1:0-2745 GCA_035315685.1 Vicinamibacterales bacterium
GGAGGGATACGCGGTACTCGTGCCGAATCCGTTCTACCGCGTGAAGAAGGCGCCGGCGATCGACGACATCGCGTCGTTCAGCTTTCAGAACCAGGCCGACATGGCGAAGCTGCAGCCGTTGATGGCGTCGATCAACGCGCCTGGCGCCGCGGAGAAGGACGCGCCGGCGTTCGTCGCGTGGCTCGACACGCAGCCGCAGGTGAACAAAGCGAAGAAGGTGGGGACGCAGGGCTACTGCATGGGCGGCGCGCTCGTCGTGCGGACGGCGGCGGCGCTGCCCGATCGCGTCGGCGCCGGCGCGTCGTTCCACGGCGGTGGACTGGTGACGAACAATCCGAACAGCCCGCACCTGCTGGCGTCGAAGATCAAGGCGCGGATGTACTTCGGCGTCGCGAAGAACGACGACGAGCGGCAGCCGGATGCGAAGGACAAGCTGCGGGAGGCGTTCGCGGCGGCCAAGGTGCCGGCAGAGATCGAAGTGTATTCGTCGCTGCACGGCTGGTGCGTGGCGGACATGCCGAAGCAGCCCAACGGCGAGCCGATCTACAACAAGGCGGACGCGGAGAAAGCGTGGGGCAAGCTGGTCGCGCTGTACAAAGCCGGTCTCGCCTGATTTCCACAGGGGGGTCGGGAATCGTTTCGCCGGGGACGCAGATTTCCACAGGGGGTCGGGAATCGTTTCGCAGGGATCGCCAGAAAACGATTCCCGACCCCGTGTGGAAATCTCCCCCGGCGACGAAACGATTCCCGACCCCCTGTGGAAAACCGCCTCCTCCCCGCGGCGACCGGAACCGGCAACCTATAATGGGCTCTTTCCCAAGGAGCTCATATGCCTGACGTCGCCGAACGCCCCGACGTCCTCACGCTCGACAACTTCATTGGCGGCCGCTGGGTGCAGGCGCGCGCCACAAATTTCTTCGACGTCCACAACCCCGCGATCGGCGACGTGATCGGCCGCACGCCGCTCTCGACCAGCGAGGATGTCGACGCCGCGGTGCACGCCGCGGCGCAGGCGTTTCCCGCCTGGCGCGACACGCCGGTCAATGCGCGCGCGCAGGTGCTCTACCGGTTCAAGCAGCTGTGTGAGCAGAACTTCGACGAGCTGGCGAGAACGGTGACGACCGAGCACGGCAAGACACTCGATGAAGCGCGCGGCAGCGTGCGCCGCGGCATCGAATGCGTCGAGGTTGCCTGCGGCGCGCCGTCACTGATGCAGGGCTCCGGTCTCGAGGACATCGCCGCCGGCATCGACTGCCACGTCGTCCGTCAGCCGATCGGTGTCGTCTCTGCGATCGCGCCGTTCAATTTCCCGGCGATGGTGCCGATGTGGTTCCTGCCGTTTGCGATCGTCACCGGCAACACCTTCGTGCTGAAGCCATCGGAACAGGTGCCGCTGTCGCAGCGCAAGATGATGGATCTGCTCCAGAAGAGCGATCTGCCGCCGGGTGTCGTGAACCTGGTGAACGGCGGCAAGGAGGTGGTCGACGCGATCTGCGATCACCCGGGCATCCGCGCCGTCTCGTTCGTCGGATCGACGCCGGTCGCGAAGCACGTCTACACACGCGCGACGGCGGCCGGCAAACGGGCGCAGGCGCTCGGCGGCGCGAAGAACTTCGTCGTCGTGATGCCGGATGCCGACTTCGACCGGTCGATTGGCGTCATCACCGAGTCGTTCTATGGCTGCGCCGGTGAGCGGTGCCTCGCGGGCAGCATGCTGGTGCCGATTGGCGATGCGCACAAGCCGTCGCGCGATCGGCTCATCGAGGCGGCAAAAGCGCTGAAGGTCGGCGACGGCCTCCAGCCGGGCGTGACGATGGGTCCGGTGATCAGCGCCGCGCATCGTGAGCGCGTCCTCGGCTACATCGACAAAGGCGTCGCCGAGGGTGCGAGGTTGCTCGTCGACGGACGCGCGACGCGCGTCGCGGATCGGCCGAACGGCTACTTCGTCGGTCCCACCGTCTTCGACGACGTGTCGCCGAGGATGGCGATCGGCAGCGAGGAGATCTTCGGCCCGGTCGCGTCGATTTCTCCGGTGAAGACGCTGGCGGACGCGATCGCGCTGATGCGCGCGCATCCGAACGCGAACGCGACGTCGATCTTCACGTCCAGCGGCAAGGCGGCGCGCGAGTTCGCGAAGCACGCGACGGCGTCGATGGTCGGGGTCAACATCGGCGTTGCCGCGCCGATGGCGTATTTCCCGTTCGGCGGCGCGAAGGACAGCTTCTTCGGCGATCTGAAGGCGCACGGCCGCGACGGCATCGAGTTTTACACGGACAAGAAGGTGACGATCAGTCGGTGGTTCTGACGCGGAGTCGGGGCTGGGGGGCCAGCTGATTCGTAGCGCGGCACAGGTGGTGTCCGGCTTCAGCCGGACCGTGGCTGCGGCGCGAGCGGGGAGCGATGCGCACACTGATCAGGAACGGCACGATCGTCACGGCAATCGATCAGTACGAGGGCGACGTGCTCATCGAAGACGAGCGGATCGCGCTCGTCGGGCGTTCGCTGGCCGAGATTCAGGCCGACACGATCATCGACGCGGCGGGCAAATACGTGCTGCCGGGTGGCATCGACGTCCACACGCATCTGGACATGCCGTTTGGTGGCACGACGTCGGCGGACGACTTCGAGAGCGGCACGATCGCGGCGGCGTTCGGCGGCACCACGTCGATCGTCGACTTCGCGATTCAGTACAAGGGCCAGACGCTGCACCACGCGTGGGAAACGTGGATGAAGAAGGCCGAAGGC
>DATFXR010000147.1:0-4476 GCA_035315685.1 Vicinamibacterales bacterium
GTGCCTCTGCGGGAGGAATCGGCGAAGGACCGCGGCGGGAACGGGAGGCTCGGCGGGATCGTTGCCGCGCAGCTGACCCCAGAACTTCCGCGGATTGCGCACCTGCTTGACCGCGATCGCGGCGAGCCAGGCGTTGCGCTCGGCCAGCACCACCGGCCGTCCGCCGCGCTCGAGGGACGTGGCATAGCCTTCGAGGATCGCGTCGCAGATCGCCTGTCGCGTGATCTCGAAATGACCCTCGCGCCGCGCGAGGAAGACGCTTGCCGCCAGACGAACGAGATCGTTAGTGTAGGGCAGCGGATAGGCTTCGTCGAAGTCGTTCACCCCCCATACGAGACGCCCTTCGCCGTCACGCCACGTGCCGAAGTTCTCGAGATGCAGGTCGCCGATCGCGAGGATGGTGGGCGCGCTCGCCGGCTTTGGGCAAATCTGCGTCCAGACTTGCGCCCATCGATAGAACGTCGCCCGGAGAAAAATGAACGGCGACTCCTTCATGGCCGCGTGCTTGACCTTCAGATCGTTCCTGACGATGGTGATGTGGCGGCCCAGCCACGCCTCGAACGACCGTGTGCTCTCGACAATGTTCATGGCGGTTCGTTCCGATCTCCAAACGGTTGAGGGCGCATGCGTCATGAGCGTGCAGCGGCAGCCGCGCACCGAACGCACCTGGCATCAGGTTATCGTGGAACCAGATACGTTCCCGCGATCAGATCGGGGATGCCGCGCGACGGCCTCGCCAGTGCCACGACGATCCCCGCAAGACCGAGCAGCCAGGGCAACGCCAGGATCCAGGGCCAGGTCACGTCCGGAAGCCACCACGAATCCGAGATCGACCAGCGTGCCGGCGAAACTGACGTTGGCAGAAACATCAGGAACGGCGCCCACACGATCACCGCTCGTACGAGATGCCTGGCCCGGCCGGCACGACTTCCGTCTCTTGTCTGGAGCGAGATGCCGCCCATCCGAAACAGCGGTCCCCTGAACGCCCACGTCAGGAGCACGGTCAGTACCGACGCGATCGCAATCAATCTCAGAGTGAGCGTGATCTGGTCGAGCGCAAAGGCGAGAGAGTCGGTCGACCGAGATGATGGGGCGGTTCGAACGAGGTGCTGTGCCGTCTCGAGTTCGGCCTGGCTGACAGCAGGGTAGTGCTGCAGCGCCGCCTCATAGTCGGGGAGCAGCGCAGGATTCATCCGGGCCATCATGGGCGTGTCTTTGATTCTCGCGTAGGCAGCGGCAACGATTCGTTCCCGCGCCGCGATCAGGTCAGGTGAGACGGCAACGCCCCTTTTCTGGTTGGCACGCAGACGTTGGAGCTCGCTCGACGAGTCGACGAGCTGTCCGAACGCGCTTCCGGAAATCGCCCACATCATCACCGTGACGGCAATCGGGACAATCGCGAACGTCGCCGGAACGAACGATGTGGCAAGCAACGGTCCCAGCCGGCGTCCGAGCGTCACGACCGTCGGCCGCGAAGCGATGCGGCGGATGTCGGCACACAGCACCGGCAACGCACTTCGCTGCGCGAGCGACGTCATCAGCGCCTGTGCGTGGTCGGGCATCGGGACGTGCGGCGGCTCTGAACCGAGCTGCGGCGCTGGAACGAGACGCCCGTCGAGGACGAAGACCGCGAGGTGAAACAGGAAATCCGGAGCGGACTCGAATCGAACCGCGTCGTCGCCTGGCGCTGCGGGAAAGTCGAGCAGCTTCACCTGTCCATATCGATCGACCCACACGTGCTCGAGTGAAAGCGGCGGCAGGCGCGGGGTCGCTGCCTCGAGGTGGCAGAGCTCGTCAGCCAACCCTGTCAGAATCGGCTGGAGCTCGCGCCACGACAGCTTTCCTTGCTGCTTGACCCAGGCCGTCAAACTCGTGCCGGACGGCACCTCGTACGCGTCCCACCCGTCGTACTCGTTGCGGAATCCCGCCAGCCAGTGAAGCCGATGCTGCCGCGCAACCGCCAGATGACCGGTCGAAGGCCGTCGGGCCGAGTCTGCAAACGTATGAATCCAGACCGTCCGCTGGAGCATCTCGTCGACCGCCACGAGCAGTTCCTCGCCGGCTGCCGACCACAGCACTCGCGTCGGCCGGTACGGCCCGATCAGCGGTCGCGTCCCGTCGCAGGCGATGCCGTCTTCGGCACGAGCGGGAACCGCAATCGTTTCGACCGCCGGAGCCGCCATGACACGGGTGTGCGTCAACAGCTCGTGCAGGCCGGCGAAGCCATTGCTGCGGCGCATCGTCACGCAGGGCAAAAACACGAACACTGTGCGGACGACCGACCAGACGGGCGACAGTCCCGAGCCAATCCTCTCGAATACGAGCTCGGAAACGGCACGGAACGACAGCAGGATCAGCACACGACCCAGCGTCTGAACGGGAGACGGAGGAAGACCTTGCGTCGTCGTGACTCTGAGTCGAAACAGCCGCTTGCCGAGCGTACGTCCCCAGTACCATTCCGCGAGCGCGAAGTAGAGAACCGGCACGTTCACGACAAACGCGACCAGCTCCCATGTGAATGAACGCAGCAACAGGTCGAATCCCACCAGTCCCCAGGACAGCGCGACCGGCACCCACAGGATCAGTGTGTCGGCCGCGAAGGCTGCGAAGCGGCTCGCGAGCGACGCCGGATCACCAGCGCGCGACGAGAACGGCATCAATGCGGTCCGCAGGCTCGCGTAATCCTGATAGCGCTTCGCGCGGTCCTTCGCCGTCATCCTCCGCACGATGCGAGCCAGTGCAATCGGTACGGCGGCGCCTGTCGCATTGAGATCGGCGGGTTCCTCGCTGAGCACGCGCGCGAGCACTTCACCCGCTCCGTCGCCGGCGAAAGGCGGCGTTCCCGTCAAGAGCGCGTACAACGTCGCGCCCAGCGAGTAGATGTCCGTCCGGAAATCCACGTCGCGTCCGCGCACCTGTTCGGGTGACGCATAGACGGGTGTGCCGAGGAACGCACCTGACTGCGTCAACGGCGCCTCGGGCTCCAGCGTCTTCGAGATTCCGAAGTCGCCGACTTTCACCGCGCCGGCGGCGTCGATGAAGCAGTTGGACGGCTTCACGTCGCGATGAATGATTCCGGCGGCACGAGCGGCCTCCAGCCCGTCGACGACGTCGAGAATCTGATCGACCGCCCGCCTCGCCTGAATGCGGCCGTGCCGCTCGATTTCGTCCTGCAGCGTGCCGCCAGCCATCAACTCCATCGAGACGGTCGCGTAGCCCTCGATCTCTTCGGCGGCGAATACGAAGACGCAATGCGGGTGATTGATCGAGGCGGCGACGCGCCCTTCGCGACGAAACCGCGCCAGGGCATCGGGCGACGCTGCGTGCGCGGTGAACACTTTGAGCGCGAGGCGGCGGCCGGTGTCCTCGTGCTCGGCCTGCCAGACGACGCCAAAGGCGCCGCGCCCGAGCAGTTTCACCAGCCGATAGGCGCCGAACACGCGGCCTGCTTCGAGCGCGATTTCGGGCCGCTCAGAGGGCAGCCGGTTTTCGGATCCGCGCGTCACGTCGGACGTGGAGTCACTCTCGGACACGGGGTTCCGCTTTCAGACGGCTGCCGCCGACACGATGATCCGACCGGTACTCGTGAAACAACGACGTGGCGTGGGGGGAGCGAACATCGATCACTCCGCGGGTTTGCGCATTATGCGCCCGCTGCCGCGGTTCGGAGGGCCCTGGGCTCCCGGCAGTCGCCTGACCGTGAAAGATTCCTTCCTTGTCATTTGCAACTCAAAGTAATTTGCGCGAGCGATCCATGGCGCGCGCCTCACGAAGGACAACACGTGCAACTCGAGCCGTGCGAAAATCGGCCGCGGCGAGCGGCTAGTCCGCGCCCGTAAGGTGGGGACTGCGGAAGCGTCCCCGAGGGATGGCCTGTCTGCCCGCCGACGGCGATCCTAAAGTCTGCCCATTGGGTGAAATAAGGAACACGGTAGGACAAATGAGATCTTTCTTGCTGCTGATCTGTCGTTGGTGTCAGAATGGCCCGGCTCGAGTCCGCAGGTCGAACATTCAGCGCCACGCTCTCGTCACGTGGAGTAATTACGCCGTCGTGAGCGACCAGAGTGTCGCTGATCTCGGCTGACCCCAGCGGTCCGAGGTCCATATGCGCAGCACGTCTCTCGATATCCGTCTGCTTCGCCGCCCCGCCTGTGTTGCCTCGTCCACAGAACCCGACGCGTCGCTGATCGCCGACACGCTTCGGCCCAAGGAGACGTCGATGGCCGCGCCTACCGTTTCTCGTCCGACAACTGTCGCCGCATCGCGCAAAAGGCTCGCCGCCGCACTGTTCTTGGCCATGGGCCTCGCCGCGCTTTTCGGGCAACGTCATGGTCACGCTCAGGCAGGTGACGCCTTGCCCTACTCGAGCGGCTTTCTCGTCACGGGCGACTATGTCGTAGGCGGCGTCGACTTCACGGGGCTGGCGAATCCGGCCGTCCTCGGTTTCTCGACCGGCACGATCAACATCTCCGGCGT
>DATFXR010000148.1:0-9031 GCA_035315685.1 Vicinamibacterales bacterium
AGAATCGGGATCGTGTTTTTTCGTTCGACGATCCCCTGGAAAAGTTGCAGTTCTCGCAGTAAGTCATTCTTCCTGACCACAAGTTCCATGGCTTTGGCTGACCTCGAGAAGGGCGGCGTTGGACGCCCGCGATCCCCTAAAGGAGAGGAGTTCGAGAATGAAGAATTATATAGGAGAAGATGGTGTGTTGAAAAGTGAAGCGCCGCCGTTAGTCTTTATCTATTAATGACTTACATTGTGGAAAAATCGTGCTGAAAAAGGTCGCCGGATCGAAACCTTTCGATCGTTCTTCGATCCGAGACTCGACCGTGCACAGCAATTCGCACCCCCTGTGGAAAGCCGCTGTGGAAAACCGGTGAGATCAGCGAAATCCCTCAAGAAAATTGCCAATGAGGATGTTGAAATTTCCATCCCGCCGGCGCAGGTCCTCGACCTTGCGAATCGAGTGGATCACGGTCGAGTGATGCTTCCCGCCGAAGCTGCGCCCGATCTCGGGGAGCGAGGCGTGAGTGAGCGATTTACACAAGTACATGGCAATTTGCCGCGGCATCGCAACGGACTTCGAATTATTGCGTGACTTCAACTCGGCCATTTTGAGGTTGTAGTAATCTGCGACGAATTTCTGAATCGCTTCAATCGTCACGGCCTTCTCGTCGTGATCGAGGACGTTCTTGAGAACCTCCTGGGTCAGCGGCAACGAGATCTCCTGCCCCGTCAGCGACGCATACGCGACCAGGCGAATGAGTGAACCCTCGAGTTCGCGGATGTTCGACTTGATCTTGCCGGCGATGTACATCGCGACGTTGTCGGGCAGCGGGACCGCCTCGGTCTCGGCCTTCTTCTTCAGAATTGCGACTTTGGTTTCGAAATCCGGCAGCTGGATGTCGGCGATCAGTCCCCATTCGAAGCGCGACCGCAGACGCTCCTCGAGGGACGGAATCTCATGCGGCGGACTGTCGCTGCTGAGGACGATCTGCTTCTGCGAATCGTAGAGCGCATTGAACGTATGGAAGAACTCCGTCTGCGTGCCTTCCTTGCCGGCGAGGAACTGGATGTCGTCCACGAGCAGCACATCGACCGACCGGTAGCGCTCCCGGAAGTCGAGCACACGATCATAGCGGACCGCGTTGATCATCTCGTTCATGAATCGCTCGGACGAGATGTAGGTGAGCTTCAGATTTCGATCGTGCTCGAGCACGTACTGCCCCACGGCGTGCATCAGATGGGTCTTGCCGAGGCCCACGCCTCCGTAGATGAACAAGGGATTGTAGGACCGCGAGGGCGCTTCGGCGACGGCGCGGCATGCCGCGTGCGCGAACTGATTCGATGAGCCGACGATGAAGCTGTCGAACGTGTACCGGGGATTCAGTCCCGTGGTCCCCGGTGGCGGTGCCACTTCCGGTTCACCGTCAAGGACGGCGGCCTCGTCGGCGTTCAGCGGGATTGCGGTGTCACCGCTGGAATCGGGGATGAACTGCACGTTGGTGTTTGGACGTTTCACTTCGGCCATCGCTTCCGCCAACACGCCAGAGTAGTGCTTCGTCAGCCAGTCCATGAACACAGCGTTTGGGACCCGAACGAAGATGGATGTCCGGTCCTCCGCGATGAACGACGTCGGACGGAACCAGGTGTAGAACGAATGGCGGTTCACCTTCGTTTCGATACGGGCGAGAATCTGGTCCCAGACGTTCATTTGGGCGATTTTCCACAGGTTTTTCCACAGGTGTGGAAAACTCTGGCGAGAGACCAAAGCTGCATCGATTTGCTGCGGCGTTCACAGTCTGGCAGGCCGCCCCGAAAAGGACGCCGACTGTAGCACACTCCACGTCGATTGACACTGTTCGAAGCCGTTCGCTAACATTGAGGGTTCGTTTCACTGCGAAGGGATGTCATGGCCAAGGGAGTGCGCACGTTTCAGCCCAATACGCGCCGTCGGAAGCGGACGCACGGGTTTCTGGTCCGAATGAGCACGAAAAACGGCCGTCTGGTGCTCAAGCGCCGTCGCGCCAAAGGCCGCAAACGGCTCACCGTCAGCAGCGAGTAGTTGCAGTTCCGACCAGCCGAGCGGATTCGCCGCCGTGCAGAATTTCAACGGGTCTACGACCGCGGCGTCAAAATTCATAGCCGGTATGCAACCGTATTCCTGCTGGCCAACGAACTCGGCATCGGCCGTCTCGGGATCGCAGCAACGCGGAAGCTCGGCGGCGCAGTTTTGAGAAACAGAGCTAAGCGACTGATTCGAGAGGTTTTTCGTCGTAATAAAATCGCCCGAGGCTTCGACGTTGTCGTCGTGCCGAAGCGCGATCTCCTGGATGCCAGCCTGAACGCCCTTGAAGCCGACTACCGGAACCTCATCACCCGCCGACTGCCCCGAGCGCGCTGACGTGCGTGCTGGCGTCCGCGTCGCGCTCTGGCTGCTGCGCGGATACAAGCTTCTGATTTCACCGTATTTTACGGGCTCTTGCCGCTTCCTGCCGTCGTGCTCGGAGTACGCGGCAATTGCCATCCTGCGCCATGGCGTCATGCGCGGAAGTTGGCTCGCCGCGCGCCGTCTCGTGCGCTGCCAGCCGTTCTGCGCCGCCGGTCACGACCCGGTCCCCTCATAAATGGAACGACGCGTTCTCCTCGCAATCTTTCTGGCCTTCCTGGTGCTGTACGCCTGGCAGGCGTTGTTCGTGAAGCCGGTTCCGAAGCCGGCGACGGGGCAAGCGGCTAAGGCGGGCGCACCAGTCACTGCAGGTTCGAGCCAGAGCGCCGCGTCGTCTTCGCCGACCTCCGGCGCAAGCCTAGAGTCGGGAACGCCGCCGGCAACGGCCGAGGCGAGTTCCGCCGCCGCCCCGGCCGCGCTGGTCGGTGAGACAGCCGAGCGCGAGGTTCGTGTCGAAACGCGTGAGGTGATCGCGGTCTTCACGAACCGCGGTGCGCGGCTCAAGAGCTGGCGTTTGAAGCGCTACCTGAACCCGGCGCGCGAACCGCAGGAACTCGTCGAGAACAACGTCAGCACCCAGCCGTTGCCATTCACGCTCCGCACCGGCACCGACGCGATCGACAGCGCGTTGAACACGTCTCTCTATACCGTCAGCGGTGCGCCCGCGGCACCGCTCAATGGGGCGCCTGCCGATGTGCGGTTCGAGTATCGGAACAGCGCCGGCGTGCACGCGGTGAAGGAGTTTCACTTCGAACCGGCGTCGTTCATCGTTACGTTTCACGCCATCGTCAGGAGCGGCGAGCAGAGCGTCACACCGGCAATCGTCTGGGGCCCTGCCGTCGGAGATGTCGCCGAAGTGAGCCGTTACACGTCGAAAGCCGAAGGGCTGCTGTTTCAGGGCGGCAAGGCGGTGCGTCTCGACGCGTCGGCGATCGCGAAGCAATCGGTCTACGACGGCGACTTCAAGTACGCCGGCGTTGACGACAACTACTTCATGACGGTCGCGCTCAGTCCCGGTCCGAGCAAGCTGACGTTCCAGCCGGTCTCGATTCCAGCCGCGGATCCGAAGGGTGCGCCACGCGAGCTGGTCACGTACGCGATCGAGCCGCATGCCGGCGACGCGCAGAGGTTCTTCGTGGGACCGAAGGACTTCGATCTGCTCACGGCGATCGACACCGACCTCGCCCGCTCGATCAACTTCGGCACCTTCACCGTCATCGTCGTGCCGCTGCTCCGATCACTGAAGTGGGTGAACGCCTACATCGGCAACTATGGCTGGTCGATCATCATCCTCACCTTCATCATCAACGTGATCCTGTTTCCGCTGCGGCACAAGAGCGTCGTGTCGATGCGGAAGATGCAGGAGATTCAGCCAGAGGTGAAGGCGATTCAGGATCGCTACAAGAACCTCAAGGCGACTGATCCGGCGAAGCAGAAGATGAACCAGGAGTTGATGACGCTCTACAAGGAGCGCGGCGTCAATCCGGCCAGCGGCTGTGTGCCGATGCTCCTGACATTCCCGTTCATCTTCGCGTTCTATGCGCTGCTCTCGACGGCAATCGAGCTGCGCGGTGCGCCGTGGTTCGGGTGGATTCACGATCTCTCGGCACACGATCCGTATTTCGTCGTGCCGATCCTGATGGGAGTGAGCCAGATCTGGCAGCAGCGCCTGGCGCCGGCCACCGGCATGGATCCGGTGCAGCAGAAGATGATGCTGTTCATGCCGATCTTCTTCACGTTCCTGTTCCTGTGGTATCCGGCGGGCGTGGCGCTGTACTGGTTCGTGAACAACATCTGGGCGATTGGCCAGCAGTACCTCACAAACTACATCATCGGACCGCCGAAGGTCGGGCGGCCGGCGGGGTCGTCGGCGTCAGAGCGGCGGATGAAGCGGGTCGGCGCCGGTCGGACCGAAGCCGCCCGCGACAGCAACTGACCCTATGAACACCACGGCCATCGTCGACTTTCTAAATCAGATCATCGCAGCGTTCGGGATCGAGGCCGCCGTCGACGTCGAGGAGACGGCTGACGGTCCCCGGTTCAACCTCACGGGCGAGGAGGCGGAGATCCTCGTCCGCCATCGCGGCGAGCCGCTCAAGGCGCTCCAGCACATCGTCGACTCGTCGCACGGCCGCGGCCAGGATGGCGAGAAGCGCGTGTTCATCGACGCGCTGGAATACCGCAAAGGCAAGGACATCGAGCTGCGGAAGATGGCCAAGTTCCTCGCGCAGAAAGCCAAGGACTCGGGGCTCGATCAGCAGCTCGGGCCGCTCAATCCCTACGAACGCCGCATCGTGCACATGGCCGTGGCCGAAGTGCCTGGTGTGACGACGGAAAGCATCGGCGACGCGTTCTCGAAGACGGTGTTGATTCAGCTTCGCAAGTAGGGCCCGGGCAAAGCAGGCGCTCAGCCTGCGCCGATCCCAGAGCCCCGATCCTCAATGCGGTTTTCCACCGAGGACACGATTGTCGCGATCGCGACACCGCCGGGTCGTGGCGGCATCGGTGTCGTGCGGTTGAGCGGTCCGCACGCGCATTCAATCGCGCGCGGCCTGATCGCTCGCGAGCGCCCTCTCGATCCGCGTCACGCGACATTTGCGACGATTCGCCTGACGGCGGGCGACGGGAGCGTCGGCGCCAACGCCGTCGATCACGCCGTCGTCACGCTCTTCCCTGCGCCGCATTCGTACACCGGCGACGATGTCGTCGAGATCAGCGCGCATGGAAGCCCGGTGGTGCTCCGCGCAATCGTCGCCGCAGCGATGGCAGGGGGCGCCCGGCACGCCGAACCCGGCGAATTCACGCTGCGCTCGTTCCTGAACGGCCGAGTCGATCTGATGCAGGCCGAGGCGGTCGCCGATCTGATCGACGCCGCCACGCCACTGCAGGCACGGGCCGCGTTCGATCAACTCGACGGCACACTGACGCGCGCGATCGCGGACATCGATGCCTCGCTGTTCGACCTCGTCGCGCAATTGGAAGCGTCGGTCGACTTTCCCGAGGAAGGCTACCATTTCGTCGATCGTGGATCGGTGGGCGGCGCGCTCGATGGCGTGCTCGAGAAGACCGGGGCGTTGCTTCGTGACGCGCGGCGCGGGCGGATGGTCCGCGAGGGACTGCTGGTCGCGATCGTCGGCGAGCCCAACGTCGGCAAGTCGAGCCTCTTCAACGCACTGATCGGCAGCGAGCGCGCGATCGTCACGGAGGTGCCCGGGACGACGCGCGACCTGGTCACCGAGTTGGTTGATCTCGATGGCTTGCGAGTGACGCTGGTCGACACTGCCGGACTGCGCGACGTTCGGGATGTCGTGGAGGCTGAGGGCGTCGAGCGCGCGCGCCGGAGTGCTCTCGTCGCCGACCTGGTTCTTCGCGTCGAGGATCGGTCGAAGCCGCGCGCACCGCGTGTCGATCCGGCCGTCAGTCGCTATAGCAAAGTACTTTGTGTCGCCAATAAGATTGATCGGTCGCCGGCCTGGCGCGACCAGGAGGCGATCGAAGTCTCGGCTGTGACCGGCGCCGGTCTCGACGCGCTGCGCCGGGCGATCATCTCGTCACTCGACGTCGATCTGCTGCGCGATCGTCCGTCGATCACGAATATCCGCCATGTGGCCCTGGTCGAGCGCGCGCATGCTGCTCTGACCCGTGCGCGGGCGGCAGTGTCGGCCGATGCTTCTCTTTCGGAAGAGTTCGTGCTGGCGGATCTGGCGGATGCGCGCGCGGCGCTGGAGGAAGTCAGCGGCCGCCGCACCAGCGACGATCTGTTGGCGCACATCTTCGCGAGATTCTGCGTGGGCAAATGACCCGACCAGCCTTCGACGTGATCGTGATCGGCGCGGGGCACGCCGGGTGCGAGGCGGCGCATGCCGCGGCGCGACTCGGCGCTCACGTCGCGCTTTGCACGCTCGCCACCGAAACCGTCGCGCAGATGCCGTGCAACCCGGCGGTTGGCGGGACCGCGAAGGGTCACCTCGTTCGCGAAATCGACGCACTCGGCGGACTGATGGGACGCGCGATTGACGCGACGGGTATTCAGTTCAAATTGCTCAATCGCAGCCGGGGGCCGGCTGTCTGGTCGCCGCGTGCGCAGGCCGACAAGCAGGTCTACGGCCGGTGGATGCGCGATGCGCTCGATCGCGAGCCGAATGTCGAGTGGCTGATCGGCAAGGCGGGCCGAATCCTCGTCGAGAACGGCCGCATCGCAGGCCTCGCGATGGAGGATGGCGATACGTGCACGTGTCGCTCGCTCGTCGTCACGACCGGCACGTTCCTCAACGGATTGATCCATATCGGCCCGGAGCAGCATCCGGCCGGGCGGCACGGTGAGCCGCCGTCGCGGGATCTCGCCGAGTCACTGAAAGCGATAGGCTTCGAGTGGGGTCGGCTCAAGACTGGCACACCACCACGCCTGGATCGGCACAGCATCGACTTTTCGCGCCATGTCGCCGAAGGCCGGTTCCAGCTGGAACGCGGCGATAGGACACCAGTACCCTTCTCGTTCCTGTCGGGGCCGATCGAGCGCGAACAGATTGACTGCTGGCTGATTCACACCAACGAGCGCGTGCGCGACATCGTGCGCGCGAATGTCGATCGGTCACCGCTCTTCAACGGGCAGATTACCGGCATCGGACCGCGTTACTGCCCGTCGCTCGAGGACAAAATCATCCGCTTTCCGGATAAGGAGCGGCATCAGATCTTCCTCGAACCCGAAGGAGTCGATGCCCGCGAAATCTACGTGAACGGATTTTCGATGTCCCTGCCGCGCGACGTGCAGACGGACCTCGTGCACGCGCTGCCCGGACTCGAAGACGCGGTTCTCCTTCGTCCCGGCTACGCTGTCGAGTACGATTTCGTCCAGCCGACGGAATTGACGCGGCGTCTCGAGACCAAGCGTGTCACGGGTCTGTTCCTCGCCGGACAAATCAATGGCACGTCCGGCTACGAAGAAGCCGCGGCGCAGGGATTCATGGCCGGCGTCAATGCCGCCCATCGTGCCGGAGCCGGACCCGGCCTCGAGCTGCGCCGCGACGAAGCGTATATCGGCATCCTCGTCGACGACCTCATCACCAAAGGATGTCTCGAGCCGTACCGCATGTTCACGTCACGCGCGGAGCATCGGCTGCTCCTGCGAATCGACAATGCCGACTTGAGACTGACGCCCCGCGGCCGCGGCGCAGGCACCGTGGACGATGAACGCTGGGAGCGCTTTCAGGCAAGACAGACGCGCTTTGCGCGCAACCTTGTGGCCCTCTCCGAGACGGTGGTGAAGTCGCCGGCCGGCGACAGCGTGCCTGCGAGTCACCTGCTGCGCCAACCCGAAACCCGGCTCGCCAATCTGATCGCGGCGGGGCACGTTCCGGGATTCGCGCTCGATCACGCTCAGCCGTCCTTCGACGTCGCGAGCGCGGAGACGGCGGTGAAGTACGCCGGCTACCTGAAACGTCAGGAAAGCGAGATCGAGCGTGCGCGACGCGACGAACGTCGCCGCATCCCACGCGACTTTCCGTTCGAGCGCGTGCCAGGTCTGTCGCGCGAAGTTGTGCAGCGGCTGCGACAAGTTCAGCCCGATACGCTTGGCCAGGCACTCCGAATTCCCGGCGTGACGCCGGCTGCCGTCGCAGTCCTTGGCGCGTACGTTGGCCGACTCGCACCGGCCGCCTCCGCGTGACGAGCGCCGAGTTCCGCGATCGACTGCTCGCCCGCGTCGGTCGCGCCGGCGGCCTCATCTCGCGTCAAGCCCTCGAGGCGCTCGAAAGCTACTTCATCCTGCTCGCCCGTTGGAGCACGACGGTGAACCTGACGGCGCTGCCGCTCGATCCGCCACGCGATGAAACGTTCGACCGTCTATTCGTCGAGCCGATCGTGGCGGCGGATCACCTGCTTCCTGCAGCCGATGTGATGCCATTCGCACCTGTCTGGTTCGACCTGGGTTCCGGCGGCGGCTCGCCGGCGATCCCGCTGAAGATCATGCGGCCGAACTGGGCATTGACGATGGTGGAGGCGAGGGAGCGCAAGGCTGCCTTTCTCCGCGAGGCAGCGCGCACGTTGCGGTTATCGAAGACCGAAGTCGCGAACGTCCGGTTTGAAGACCTGCTTCAGTCTGGGACACAGGCCGATCTCGTCACCGTACGCGCCGTAAAGGTGGATGCGGCGCTACGTGCCGTCTCGACTTCTCTTCTGCGCGAATCGGGTCGCCTCGCGCTGTTCGGTGTCGCTCAGGACAGTCTGCCAGGATTCGACCTGGTTCAAACAGTAGAGCTAAACTCTTCCTCTGTGCTGACTGTGCTCAGCCGTGTTCCACGTGGAACAAAACAGGGTTGACGATGACCGCTAGGCCTCGTATCCTCTTGCCACGAGCCCACAAGTCGTAGCCAGTATTAGGTTGATCGCCAAAATATCCCAGTTTCTCGGATGGCCCGCATCGTAGCCGTCGCCAACCAGAAGGGCGGCGTCGGAAAAACCACTACCGCGATCAATCTGGCCGCGTCGCTGGCCAGGGATGGTCAGCGCGTGCTCCTCGTCGATGTCGATCCGCAAGGCAATCTCACGAGCGGTGTCGGCAGGAAAGGCCAGGCGACCGAAGCGGGCACCGTCTACGCCGCGCTG
>DATFXR010000149.1:0-9366 GCA_035315685.1 Vicinamibacterales bacterium
CTCGGCGCGACTGCGGCCGATGTCGAACGGCAGCTGCTGACGGAAGGGGCGCGAACGGCCGGAATCGGACTGGCAATCGGTGCGCTGCTCGCGATCGCGATCGGCCGGCTCGCAAGCCGTTTCCTGCTCCAGGTCAGCCCGTTCGATCCGGCGGTGATCACAACAGCGGTGATCGTTCTGACCACCGCCGCGCTGCTGGCCAGCTACGTACCGGTGCGCCGGGCCACACGCGTCGCCCCGGTCGACGCCCTGCGGACCGAGTGAATTCAGCGGGTGTTGCCGGCGTCGTCAGCGGCCTCGTGCGCGCGTCGGGCACGCCCGGGCACACGAGGTTTCACCGATAAACGCCGACCTGGCGACCCACACCGACTGCTCGCGGTGGGCGAGGTTGCAGCGTCATAATCGTGTCATGCAGACCAGCGAAGCGGCTCCGGCACTCACGCGGCTCTTCTCGGAACTGATTGACGGCACGCAGGTCAAGGGCGCAGGGTCCGAGGGGTTCGTGCTCAACGCCGGCGACGTCGGGCTGCTCCGATCGCTCGACAAGCTCTCGGCGGCAGACGCGTCGCGGTCGGTGAACGGCGGGGCGACCATCGCGGCGCACGCACAGCATCTGCGTTACGGGCTCTCGCTGATGAATCGCTGGGCGGCCGAGGGCGGCAACCCGTTTGCCGACGCCACATGGGACGAAGCCTGGAAGACGGCTGCCGTTGACGATGACGAATGGACAGCGATTCGGAATGGATTACGTCACGAAACGCACAGATGGCTGCAGGCGCTCGGTTCGCCGCGGACCGTGAACGAGATCGAATTCACAGGCATCATTTCGAGCATCGCCCACCTTGCGTATCACGTCGGCGCAATCCGGCAAATCAACAAGGACGTGCGCGGCCCGCGAGAGGGCACATTCCAGCCCGCCGGGCGGTGAATCTTCGTGATCCACCGCGTCGGTCCGAAACGCTGCAGGGTTCATCGACGGCTGCCGCATCAGTCGACGCATCTCGGTCGGTAGCGATACCCGCCGATCTGGCGACGCTAGGCTGCTGAGCGCGCCGCCAGTGAACGGGTTGCGTCCGAGTCGCCGCCGCGTCGTTATCGAGCGCAACGATGCTCGAGAAACTGGAAGACGTCCTGCTCCCAGACGGCCGAACCGAAGTAGCCAAACGTGTGCCCGTCCTGACGTGACTTGCCGAATGACGGATAGATTTTGGCGACGAACGGCTTACCCGCTTGGTTCATGGCCTCGCTCAGCAGCTTCGTCGGCTCGAGGCTCCAGTCGTTCTCGGCCTGGAAGAAGAAAATCGGGGCTCTGGCGTTCCGCACGGCGCGCGTCATCGTCGTCTGCAGCTGCGGGGCGAGCGCCCAACTCTCGGCACCGCCGGCGGAATCGATCGCGGCGCAGTAGCTCTCCCGCTCTGCGCCGAGCACGGTCTCGATGCCGCCGAACGAGTTTCCGGCGACGGCAATGCGGGTTGGCGAGGCGAATAATTGCGTCCGTAGCCAGGCGAGAGCGGCGAGCTGGTCGTCCAGGTGGTCAGTTTCGAGCAGGCGGACCATCGTGGCTGCGCCGGCGGCCACGCCACCGTGCTTCCTGGCTTTGTCGATTTCGTCGCCGATGTACGGCCCTGCGTGCGCGCTGAGCCCCTGCCCGCGCCGGTAGGGGCCGAAGAACACCCAGCCGTGGCGAACGAAGACCGGGCCGAGCGCGTCGAATGCCTGCTGACTCAGCATGCCCGCCGCACTCCCGTGGTTGTACAAGACAGCCGGAAACGGACCTGCTCCCGCCGGCTTGAACAGGACGCCGCTCAACTTCAGCGTGCCGCTCGAAAACGTCACGATCTCAGAGGCCGGTGCGGCAACGCCGGCCAATCCTCGTGCGACGAACAGCACGGTCACGATCAGCGGACGTACACACCGCGAACGCAGACCAAGGTCAACGCCGCAGCGATCCGAAATCCGCACGCCGGTATCAGTAGACGCTGAGCGATTGCTCATACCAGGTGGTCTGCGAACACGAACCAGGGTGAGTAGTATCACACGGCGACATGGCGCGCGCGAGTCGTCGCCCTCATCCGGACGCCGTCCCGCGGGCGCACGGTCACGAGCTGAATCGGCCGGACGTCCTGATTCGGCTCCAGCGTCAGACGGAACCGCTGCGCGACGGTCGCGAGAATCAGGCGAGCCTCCATCAGCGCGAACCCGTTGCCGATGCAGATCCGCGGCCCGCCGCCGAACGGCAGATAGGCATAGCGCGGGATTCGATCTTCCCATCCGGCCGCGAAGCGCTCGGGATCGAATCGCTCGGGATCGTGGAAGAACCGCGGGTCGCGGTGCATGGCGTAGGTGTCGATCGAGATGAGGCTGCCTCTCGGCACGACGTACCCGTCGATCGTGACGTCCTCGATTGGTTCGCGCGCGACGCCTGGTGCCGGCGGATACAGGCGGAGCGCTTCGCGGACGACCATGTCGGTGTACGGCAGGTTCGTCAGGTCGGCGACCGTTGGCGTCCGATGTCCCAGCACGCGTTCGAGCTCGACCATCAGCCTCGCGTCCACATCGGGATGCTGCGAGAGCAGGTACCACGTCCACGTCAGCGCAGTGGCCGTGGTTTCGTGTCCCGCGAGAAACAGCGTCATCATCTCGTCGCGCAGCTGGCGGTCCGACATGCGCACGCTGCTCTCCTCGTCGGTCGCGCGCAGCAGGACGGACAGCAGATCGTCCCGGTGCGCGGCGGTCGACCTGCGTTCGACAATGAGCGCCCGGAGGATCGCGTCGAGCCGTGCCAGCGCGCGCTTCTCGTGGAGGTTGCGCCGCGAGGGCACCCACGACGGAACCTGAAAAATCGAGTTCAAGCGCTGATTCGCGGCGTCGAGCACGGCGACCATCAGCGTGCCGACATCTTCGGCCTCTCGCGTGACGTCGGCGCCGAAGAGCGACTTGACGACGATTCCGAGTCAGGCGGGCCATCTCCGACTGGACCTCGAGCACCTGCCCGTCTTCGAGCCGGTCGATCAACTGCCGGGCGTAGGCGACCATGACCGCCGCGTAGGCCGCAAGGTGCGCGTGATGAAAGGCGGGCTGGATCAGTTTTCGCTGCTGCTTCCAGAGCGAGCCGTCGCTGGTCAGCAGTCCCTCTCCTGCAAACGGCCGGAACGCGTGCTTGAGCAGACGCGGCTTGTGAAATCGTTCGGCATGCTCGACCAGGATCTGACGCGCCAGGTCGGGATGGTTCACCTGATACACGTGCAGCGGGCCGAGATGGTAGTACGCGAGATCGCCATACCGCCGCGCGATGTCGAGACCGAAGGCCAGCGGATCGAACGGGACGGACCTGGGCAGCATCTGGCTCAGGACGGCGAGCAGCAGATGAACGCCGGGACCTGGGGGTCTCGCCGGCATGCGGTCAGGCTGTGCCGATCGTCGCCGGGGTGAGGAGCCACCACGCGACAAGGAGCGCGACCAACAGCGTGGCAAGCTGGTTGAGGCCGTGCATGGAGCGCTCGGCCGATGATCGTCCCGTCGAACGGTCCGGCGCAACCGGAATCGATCACGGGAGAGAGCCCACCGCTGCCGGGATGCGCTCAGAGCGGAATGAGTCGTGCGCGTTGACCGATTCCTGGAGCTCGCCTCTTCTACCGCGAAGCGGCCGCGGCGGCTTCGCTGCGGCACCACGCGAGCGTGTGCCGGAGGCCTTCTTCGAGCGACACAATCGGTGTGTAACCGAGCAAATCCGCCGCCTTCGAGATGTCTGCCTGCGAATCCCGGACATCGCCAGCGCGCTCTTCCCTGTAGATCGGTTGCACGCTGGTGCCGACGATGCCGCTCATCACGCGGAGCAGCTCGTTGAGCGAGATGCGAATCCCGCACGCCACGTTGATCGCCTCGCCGGCGGCGTTCGGCGCCGTGCAGGCGCGCAGCACGCCATCGACGACATTGGCGACGTAGGTGAAGTCGCGCGTCTGGCCGCCGTCGCCGTAGATCGTCGGCTGGCGCCCTTCGATGAGCGCGGTCGAGAAGAGCGAGATCACCCCGGAATAGGGCGACCCTGGATCCTGGCGCGGCCCGAAGACGTTGAAGTAGCGGATGACCACGGTCTCGAAGCCGTAGAGGCGCGTGAACATCTGGCAGTACTCGGTGCCCATCACCTTCTGCAGCGCGTACGGCGAGAGAGGGCTCGGCGCCATGTCTTCACGTTTCGGCAACGTGGGCGCGTTGCCGTATTCCGACGAGGAGCCGGCGAACACGAGCCGCTTGATGCCGGCATCGCGTGCTGCGACGAGCACGTTCAGAGTCGCGTCGATGTTGGCGCGGTGCGAGGTGATCGGGTCGATCACCGAGCGCGGCACCGACGGAATAGCTGCCTGGTGGAGAACAAAGTCCATCCCCTGGACGACTCTCGTGGCGAAGTCCATGTCGGCGAGGTCGCCCTCCATGAACTCCACGCCAGAAATGTGATCCAGATTCCGGCGTTTGCCCGTGCTCAGGTTGTCGCCGACGCGAACGCGGTGTCCGCGCCGGACAAGTTCCTCCGCCAGATGGGACCCGATGAAACCGGCGCCGCCGGTGACCAGATACGCAGCCATAATGCCGAGGTCAATAGCAAAAGCCAGGCCCGCCTTCCGCGTTCGCGGCGACGCAATACGGCGGACCGGCGCCGCGGCGTGACTTTAGTGCGTCGGTGACTTGTCGAACGGCGCGCGCGGCAGCTTGGGAGTCAGCTTCAGGGCGTTGCCGTTGTAGAGCTTGCGGAGCACCTGATCGGGCAATCCGATGCCGTACAGCTTCCAGAACGCGTGATAGTCGCGGTAGTAGTCGAAGTACTCGTCGTTGGTCTCGAAGACCCGCCAGTAGTAGGGGTACTCGTCGGGCTGGTAGCTGTCTTTGCCGAACAAGATCCGGTCCTGGTACTTCAGGAAGAACTCGTGCGCGGCGCGGGGCTGGCGCCCGAAGTCGTAGAGAACCGCCGCAACGTCGTAGAACACGTTCGGATTCTGATCCAGCAGCTTGCCGGCTCGCGTCAGATCGTTCGCGTGCCACCCGAAGTGCGCGAGGATGTATTTCGTATTCGGGTGCTTGCGGATCATGTTGTTGCGTTCGGTCATCAGCTGTTCGAATCGGACGCCGGTCTGATGGCGGCGATCCGGGTACAGCGACAGCTCGAGCCAGCGTTCGTTCGTGTAGTCGAGCGGCTCGAAGAACGCCGGCGGCTCCGCGATGTGAATCAGCACGGGGACATTGAGCCGCGCGCAGGTCTCCCAGATCGCGTCGAGCTCGGGATCGTCGACCTGCAGCCGGCTGCCGTCGCTCTTTCGATCGAACATGCCGAGGTCCTTGAACACCTTCAGGCCCATCGCGCCGGCGTTGATGTCGTCCTCGAGCTGCTTCGCAGCCTTCTGGCCGAAGCCGGGACCGACGTCGCGGAAGTTCACGTTCGCGAACAGCACCATGCGGTCCATGTACTTGCTCGTCTTGATCGCGTCGACGCCCTGGCGCAGACGGTCGCCCCACGAGCCGCTGAGGTTCACGAGCACCTGAAGGTTGTTCGCCTCCATGCCCTTGATCACGCGGTCGAACTCACCGGCCGAAATCGGCGTCGACTGATGGCTGTGGATGTCGATCACCGGAAACTTCGCGCGCGGGACCGGGTGTTCGGGCGTGACGAGCTGCGACTTCGGCTTGTACTCGCGGATGGTCGGCGGTCTGAACTCGGGATCACGTCCCTCGGCGGGGCGCGGACGGTTCTGCCCCGGCGAGCCTTGCGCCCCGGCGCGGCCTGCGAGGTGGAACCCGACGAACGCGATCGACGCGCTCGCGATGAGGGCGAAGAAGGCTCTTCTCATAGAAAAAGATCGCAGCGAGCCGTAAGCCGAATTCTGTTCCACGCCTGCGCGCCTTGCGGCACGTCGGCGCGGCGACGACCATTCCTCTAGCCCTGTCATTGCTGACAGGATCGAGCGACCTACCCGGGGACCGTTGGACGGGCCGTCCAGTCCCCCTATTTGGTCTTGCTCCGTGCGGGGTTTTGCCTGCCACCCGTGTTACCACGGGCGCGGTGCGCTCTTACCGCACCTTTTCACCCTTACCTCCGGCAGGGGCGCCGACGACGGGGGTCGGGAATCGTTTTTGCCGGTTGCTTGAAAAAACGGTTCCCGACCCCCATCATCGCGTCCCGCACCGTGGCGGTATGTTTTCTGTGCCACTGTCCTTCAGGTTGCCCTGACCGGGGGTTACCCGGCGCACTGCCCTGCGGAGTTCGGACTTTCCTCGTCTGCCTCGCGGCGACGCGGCCGTCTGGCTCACTGCGACGCTTCCATTGTACTGTGTGTGTGGGGACCGATAGGCCCAGCAGTCCACACTCCCTTCCTCTTCTATCCGTCCGTCTCCTGACTGATCTGGTACTGCTCGAGCTTCTTGTACAGATTGCTGCGCGGCGTGCCGATCACTTCCGCGGTCTTCGAGATGTTCCAGCCGTTCTCGCGAAGTTTGCCGACCAGGAACATCCGCTCGGCGTTCTCCTTGAACTCACGCAGCGTTCCGGCCTTCGCCTCGGCGGCGTCACCGCCGGACTTCGCCGTGACCCCCCCGCTTGCCGGGGACCAGGCGGCCGGCGACCGCACCATCTCTGGCAGGTCGGCGATGTCGATGGTATCGCCTCCGGTCATGATGATCATCCGCTCGACCGTGTTGCGCAGCTCCCTGATGTTGCCGCGCCAGCGGTGGCGCGCCAGCGCGTCGAGCGCCGCCTGGGTGATCCGCTTCGGCCGCACGTTGTTCTCGCGGCTGAAGTAGTCCATGTAGTGGCGAACCAGCGGGGTGATGTCGTCGGGCCGCTCCCGCAGCGGCGGCACGTGGATCGGGATCACCGCGAGGCGGAAGTACAAGTCTTCGCGGAAGTGGCCCCGCTCAATCTCTTCTTCGAGGTTCTTGTTGGTCGCGGCAATCACGCGCACGTCGACCTTCACGGTCCGCGCCGATCCCAGCCGTTCGACTTCGCCTTCCTGCAGCACGCGCAGCACCTTGGCCTGGGTCTTCGCGCTCATGTCGCCGACTTCGTCGAGGAAAATCGTGCCGCGGTCGGCCTGCTCGAACTTGCCGACCTGTTTCTCGGTCGCGCCGGTGAACGACCCTTTCTCGTGGCCGAACAGCTCGGACTCGATCAGCTCCTCAGGGATTGCCGCGCAGTTCACCTGCACGAACCGTTCGCGGCTGCGCAGGCTGTTGCGATGGATGGTGCGCGCGACCAGCTCCTTGCCGACGCCGCTCTCGCCCGTGATCAGCACCGTTGCATTGGTCGGCGCCGCACGGCCGACCGCCGCCATCACCTGCTTCAGCCCGTTGCTCTCGCCGATCATCTGGTGACGGATCTCGACCGCCTTCTTGAGCGATCGGTTCTCGTCGCGCAGCTGACGTGAGTCGAGCGCGTTGCGGAGGCTGACCAGGACGCGTTCGCTCGCAAACGGCTTCTCGATGAAATCGAAGGCGCCCTTCTTGGTCGCTTCGACCGCCGTGCTGATCGTCCCGTGACCGGACACGACGACGACCGGCAGCGCTTCGTTCATGTTACGGAGCCGCTCGAGCACCTCGATCCCGTCCATGCCCGGCATCTTCACGTCGAGCAGCACGAGGTCGGGCGCTTCACGTTCGGCCAGCGCCAGGCCTTCCTGCCCGGTGGCCGCGCCGATGAACTCGTAGCCCTCGTACTCGAGCGTCATCTTCAACGAGTCGCGAATCGGCGCCTCGTCGTCTATCACCAGGATGCGAGACTTCGGCATGTGCTAACGGGCGGACGGTACGATCACCGCTCCTCGACGCGAATCGTCTTCAGCTGCCGCTGGTCGAGGTCCGGCGCGTAGATATAGAGCGTGAGGATGTCGCCGGGACGCGCGGTGCGCGCGAGGCGACGGTAGTCGGCCACCGATTCGACCGACTGGCGATTGATCTCGAGCAGCACCGTGCCGCGCTCGATCCCGCCGTCGAATGAGGCGCTCATCGGCTCGACGCGCGTGATCAGCACGCCGTGCAGCTGGCGCGGCAGCTCCAGCCGGTCGGCCGTCTGTCGATCGATATCGCGGACCATCAGACCGAGCGGCAGCGAGTCGGCGTCGCTCTTCGGACGGTCGGGCGGCGGCGGCGGAGTGCCGTCGGCCTTGTCGGCACGCTCGCGGGTCGGCCGTTCGGCGAGTTTGACCGTCAGCGTCTGATCGCGGCCGTCGCGCAGCAGGCGAAGACGCGCCGCCGTACCGGGGGCGCGCGCCGAAATCTCGCGAATCAGCTGATCGTCGTTGGAAATCGGTCGATCATCGAGCGACGTGATGACGTCGTAGGGACGCAGCCCGGCGCGATCGGCAGGCGATCCGGTCGTGATGTCCTGGACGAGCGCGCCGTGATCCACCGACAGCTTCAACGAACGTTCGAGATCCGCGTCGACGTCGCGCAGGCCGACGCCCATGTAGCCGCGGCTCACGCGGCCGCGGGCGCGGAGCTGCGGCAACACCGCCGCGGCGCCGTTGATCGGGACCGCGAAGCCAATGCTGCTGGCGCGCGAGCTGATCGCGGCGTTGATCCCGATCACCTCGCCGCGCGAGTTGATCAGCGGTCCGCCGCTGTTGCCGAAGTTGATGGCGGCGTCGGTCTGAATGTAGTTGTCGAGGCTCATGTCGAACAGCTTCCTGCCCAGGAAGCTGACGACGCCGACGGTGACCGTGTGCTCGTAGCCGAGCGGATTGCCGATCGCGCACACCCACTCGCCCATGCGCAGCGACCCCGAATCGCCGAGCGGCGCGACCGGCAGCCCGGTCTGGCCGTCGACTTTGATCAGCGCGATGTCGGTGTCCGGATCGGCGCCGATGAGCCGGGCGCGCAGCGTCCGGCCGTCGGACAGCTTCACCGTGATGCGCTCGGCACGATCGACCACGTGATTGTTGGTGAGGATGCTGCCGTCGGCGTCGATGATGAAGCCGCTGCCGGCGCCGCGGCGGGGCGTATCGCGTTCGCGCGGCCCGCCGAAGTCGAACGGCGCGTCGAACGGATCGCCGGGCGACGGCGGCCGGTTTCTTCGCCGCCGATCGGATCCGCGCGTCGTCGTGTCGATGTTGACGACGGCGGGGTTGAGCCGCTCGACCACGTCCGCAAAGTTGACGAGCGAGCCGACTGCGGGAGCGGCCGAAACGCGTGCGAGGCGAGTCGCGGGCGCCGCCGTGGCGGGGACGCCAGCCGAGACCGCCGAGCGGACGACACCGCCGGCAACGATGGCGCCGACGAGGAACGCGACAATGGCCGTGAGCGCGAGCGTGACGAGCGTGAAACGCCGGGACATCAGTCTTTGATTATATTCGCCCGGAACTGCTGCTCGTCCCAGGTTTCGAC
>DATFXR010000150.1:0-21997 GCA_035315685.1 Vicinamibacterales bacterium
CGGAGCCAACCTCATCGACGTCAACATGGACGAAGGCATGCTCGATTCCGAGAAGGCGATGACCGACTTCCTCAACTACATCGCCACGGAACCCGAGATCGCGCGCCTGCCGATCGTGATCGACAGCTCGAAGTGGTCGGTGATTCTCGCCGGCCTGAAATGCGTCCAGGGCAAGCCGGTCGTCAACTCCATCAGCCTGAAGGAAGGTGAATCCGACTTTCTCGCGAAGGCCGCCGTGGTGAAGCGCTATGGCGCCGGCGTCGTCGTCATGGCCTTCGACGAGCAGGGGCAGGCCGATACGATCGAGCGGAAGGTTGCGATCTGCCAGCGCGCCTACACGCTGCTGACCGGGCGCGCGGGCATCGATCCCTCGGACATCATCTTCGATCCGAACATCCTCGCGATTGCGACCGGGCTCGAGGAGCACAACGCGTATGCCATCAACTTCATCGAGGCGACGCGGATCATCAAGTCGACCTGTCCCGGCGTGAAGGTGAGCGGCGGCGTCAGCAATCTGTCGTTCTCCTTCCGCGGCAACGACGTCGTCCGCGAGGCGATCCACTCGGCGTTCCTCTATCACGCGATCAAGGCCGGCATGGACATGGGCATCGTCAACGCCGGCCAGCTGGTCGTGTACGAGGACATCCCGGCGGATCTGCTCACCCACGTCGAGGACATCATCTTCAACCGACGGCCTGACGCGACCGAGCGAATGGTCGAGTTCGCGGCGACCGTCAAGGGCGGCGCGACCAAGCGCGAGCGGGATCTCGCATGGCGCGAGACGCCGGTGGAAGCGCGGCTCTCGCACGCGCTGGTGCACGGCGTGATCGACTTCATCGACGCCGACGTCGAGGAGGCGAGGCTGAAGTACGCACGGCCGCTCGAGATCATCGAGGGCCCGCTGATGGACGGCATGAAGATCGTCGGAGAGCTGTTTGGCGCCGGCAAGATGTTTCTGCCGCAGGTCGTGAAGTCGGCGCGGGCGATGAAGAAGGCGGTCGCCTACCTCGAGCCGTTCATGGAACGGGAAAGGCAGGAAGGGCAGGAAGGGCGGGAGGGGCAGGAGCGGCAAGAACGGCAAGCGCGTCGAGCCGCCAAAGGGAGAATCGTGCTCGCGACCGTGAAAGGCGACGTTCACGACATCGGCAAGAACATCGTCGGCGTCGTGCTGGGTTGCAACAACTACGACGTGATCGATCTCGGCGTCATGGTGCCGGCGGACAAGATCCTTCGGATCGCAATCGAGCAGCACGCCGATCTCGTCGGACTCAGCGGGTTGATTACGCCGTCGCTCGACGAGATGGTGTTCGTGGCCAGAGAGATGACGCGCCGTGGCATGCGGCTGCCGTTGTTGATTGGCGGCGCGACGACAAGCCGCCAGCACACGGCGGTGAGAATCGCTCCGGAGTACGACGAGGCGACGGTGCACGTGCTCGACGCGTCGCGGGTCGTGGACGTCGTGTCGAGCCTGCTGAGCGACGATCGACGCGGCGCCTTCACGCAGGACAACCGCGACCTGCAGCAGCGCCTGCGCGATCAGCACGGCGCCCGCAAGGAGCGTCCGCTGCTCGCGTACGAGGCGGCGGTCGCCAACCGGCCGCGGATCGACTGGTCTCGCGAGATGTTGCCGAAACCGCCGTTCATCGGGCGCCGCGTGCTCGCTGACGTCCCCCTGGGCGATATCGTGCCGTTCATCGACTGGACGTTTTTCTTCGCCGCGTGGGAGTTGAAGGGCCGCTTCCCGGCGATTCTCGACCATCCGGAGTACGGCCGCGCGGCGCGCGACCTGTACGCGAACGCGCACGCGCTCCTCGATCGCATCGTCGCCGACGGACTGTTGACCGCGAGCGGCGTCTACGGCTTCTGGCCGGCTGCGAGCGAAGACGACGACATCGTCGTCTACAGCGACGCTGCACATCGTGGAGAGCTGGCGCGCTTCAGCATGCTGCGCCAGCAGGAGGCGATGCCGTCAGGGCAGCCGAATCTGTCGCTGGCCGACTTCGTTGCGCCGCGCGGCGCGGCCGGCGAGGGCCGCACCGATTATCTCGGCGCCTTTGCCGTGACCGCGGGTCTTGGCGCGGACGACCTCGCGCGCCGGTTCGAGCGCGATCACGACGACTACAACGCGATCGTCGTCAAAGCGCTCGCTGACCGCCTTGCTGAAGCATTCGCTGCATACCTGCATCAGCGTGCGCGCCTGGACCTCGGCATCGACGATGCCCGGACCACCGCCGACATGCTGCATGAATCGCATCGCGGCATCCGCCCCGCCTTCGGATATCCGGCGTGTCCGGATCACAGCGAGAAGTTCAAGCTGTTTGCGCTGCTCGGCGCCGCGGACGTCGGCATCACACTCACAGATCACGCTGCGATGACGCCGGCGGCCAGCGTCAGCGGACTCTATTTCGCGCACCGCCAGGCGCGGTACTTCACGGTCGGGCGCCTCGGTGAAGATCAGATCGCAAGCTATGCACGCCGAAAGGGCCAGTCGATCGAGCGGATCGAGCGATGGCTGACGCCGAACCTCGCATACGAGCCGGCGCGCTGTTGAGTTGACATCGCGAATCGCGCCCGACCCTTTCGGCGGCATCTCGCACAGCCGTTAACCGGCTGCTTGTGTCGCTGCCCCAACATCTCGGACGACTCGAATAGAACGGCTCAGCTCGAAACGATCAGCCGAGTGAGCTAAGCTGCTCTTCACCCCCGGGGCTCTTCAATAACGTCATGCGAACGAGTTCAGTCTCAGCAATCGTGTGTCTTGCTGCGGTTGTGGCGGTTGCCCCGGCGCGGGCGGCGACCATCCCGGTTCCATCCGGCGGGGACCTCCAGCAGGCCATCAATGCGGCGCAGCCGGGCGACACGATCACCCTCGCCCCTGGCGCCGTGTACAGCGGTGCATTCACGCTTACCGCGAAGAGCGGAGACGCGCCGATCACCATCCGAACCGCAGGGGACGCTGGCCTTCCCGGTGACGGCGCGCGCATCTCGCCAGCGCACGCGCCCGCGCTGGCGGTCATTCGCCAGGCCGCCAGCTCGCCCGCCATCCAGACGGCGGCCGGCGCCCATCACTGGCGGCTGATGCTGCTCGAGATCCAGGGGAACAGCACGAGCGACATCGTGACGCTCGGCGACGGATCGGACGCGCAGCGGACGGCCGCACAGGTCGCGCACCATCTCACGGTCGATCGCGTCTACCTGCACGGCGATGCGTCGCGTGGACAGAAGCGCGGCATCGCGCTCAACAGCGCGTCCACCACGATCACCGGCTCGTACATCGCTGACATAAAGTCGACGGAGCAGGATTCGCAGGCGGTGGGCGGCGTGAACGGCCCCGGCCCGTACGTGATCACCAACAACTACCTCGAGGCTTCAGGCGAGAACGTGATGTTCGGGGGCGCCGATCCATCGATTGCCGGCCTCGTACCGTCCGATATCACGATCACCGACAACCAGTTCTTCAAGCCGCCGTCATGGCGCGCTGAGAACTGGGTCGTCAAGAATCTCTTCGAGCTGAAGAACGCGCGCCGCGTCTCGGTACTCCGCAACACGTTCGACTACAACTGGGAGGGCGGGCAGTCGGGGTACGCGATCCTCTTCACCGTCCGCAACCAGGACGGCAACTGCCCGTGGTGCCAGGTGGACCACGTCACGTTCGAGCAGAACATCGTTCGCCACGCGTCGGCCGGCGTTCAGATCCTCGGCTACGACGACGCCCATCCGAGCCAGCAGACGCAGGCGATCGTGATCCGCAACAACCTGTTTGCCGATATCGACAGCAGCAACTGGGGCGGCAACGGATACTTCCTCGCGCTCCTTGGCGGCGCGCGCGACATCACGGTCGATCACAACACGATCATCTCCGACCACGGGGGCGGCATCGTGGGCATGGAGGGGCCGCCGGTGCTCGGTTTCACCTTCACCAACAACCTGGCGAGGCACAACGCATACGGATTCCACGGCACGGACCATGGCGTCGGCGCCGACTCGATCTCCGCGTTTCTGCCAGGCTCGGTGATCACGCGCAATGTGATGGCGGGCGGCGACGCGGCTGCCTATCCGGCCGGCAACAGCTTCCCGTCGCCGGAGCAGTTCGCGTCACAGTTCACTGGCTACCCCATCGGCGACTACCGGCTGATTTCGTCGAGCCCCTGGCGTGGCGCCGCGACGGACGGCGGGGATCTCGGCGCAGCGTTCAACGCCGACAGTTCGCCGCGTCCGGGACTGCAGCCGATCGAAGGCGAGGGCGTGATTGCCGCGATTGCGCCCTCGACCGCCTGTCCGACGCTTCAGTTCGACGTCGGCACGTATCGGGTCGCCGTCGACAGCTCGACGCAGTTCTCCGGCGGCACGTGCGCGAGCCTGACCGTCGGAACACGGATTCACGCGCGCGGTGTGGTCACGGCGGACGGTACCGTGTCGTTGTCGCAAGTCGACATCCTGAGCGGCGGGAGCGCGAATCGTCCCGTCGAAGGCCGCGGCGTCGTGACGGCCATCCTGCCTGGATCGACCTGCGCCGCCGGCGGCGTGGTGATTGACCCCTACACGGTGACGATCGACGGTGCCACGCAATTCACATCAGGAACGTGCAATGACGTGAACGTCGGCGTGACGCTCGATGTGACCGGCTACTTCGTCAGCGACACAGCCGTTCGCGCGACGCGCATTGGCGTCGTGCGCTGAGGTCCGGTGCCCCCGGGGGCTGCTGGCGGAGTGGCCATGCTTCAACGCTCTCGAAACGACTTCGAGGCAGGTGCTGCGGACACGCAAAAAGCAGCAAGGTTCGCGAGATTGATCAACAGGCGGACAATTTTAACGTGCATATCAGTGACTTTATGAGACAATGACATCCTTGAAACGCATTTAGATGCTCCATATTGACACGCGTGTGTTGTGCTGGAACAGATCGCTAGAGTCGTCGTTTTTCTAATATTTTCACCTCTTCTACAGCGATCCGGAAGGCACGATGTAACAGAACAGCACAACTCAGCCGTAGCGGCGTGTCGGACCCGTGCCGTGGAAATGATGTAAGCTTAACCGCTCACATCATTTATCATCCTGAGACGACAAATAGTCGAGATGGTCGCCGAATTGCACCGGAACTTTGCGTCATGAATGGGCCTATGTGTGTCGGTTCGCACAGGCGGAAGGCCGTCTGGGGACCGAAGAGAACTCTCGCGGCAGCGGCGGTGCTGCTCACCGTCTTCGCGCAAAGCGCGATGGCGGAGGGCAACCACTCCTCCGCAGCTTATAAAGCAGCGCCGGGCCGCCCGAATTCGATCGTCAAAGCGTACAAGCTCGATAACGAGCTGGAACATCGCGCCACCCGCAACGAACCCAACCACAAGACACGCGTCATCGTCGAGCTGGTCCCCGGTGCGAAGCTTCCCGGGGCGTTCAATTCATTCAAGCGCGGTGGCAAACTCGGCATCATCAACGGCCAGGTCGTCGACCTGCCGGATCGTCTGCTCCGTGAGCTCTCGCAACATCCGTCGGTCTTTAGAATTCACTACGACCGTCCCGCTGCGAAATTCAACTACCGTACGTCCCTGACGGTCGGCACGCGAGCGATCCGTCAGACGCTCGGCCTGACAGGCGCCGGCGTGAACGTCGCGGTCATCGATTCGGGTATCGCGGCGTGGCACGACGACCTCACGAACAACTCCACGACGCTCTATCCGTTCGGGAATCAGCGCGTGGCGGGGTTTGTCGACTTCGTCAACAGTCAGTCGCAGCCTTACGACGACAACGGCCACGGAACGCACGTCGCAGGCATCATCGCCGGCAACGGCTTCGACTCGGATGGGCGGAAGTCTGGTGCCGCGCCCGATGCCGGGATTGTCTCGCTCAAGGTGCTCGACGCCAACGGCAACGGCACCGTGAGCAACATCATCGCGGCACTCGACTGGGTGCTCGCCAATCACGGCGCGTACAACATCCGGGTCGTCAACCTGTCGGTTGGTGCGGCGATTCACGAATCGGCCTGGACCGACCCGCTAACGCTTGCAGCCAAACGCGTTGTCGATGCCGGCATCACCGTCGTCGCTGCCGCAGGGAACTTCGGCAAGAACTCCGCTGGTCTGGCGCAGTACGGCGGCATCAACGCACCCGGCAACGCGCCGTGGGTGCTGACAGTCGGCGCGTCGAGCACGCAGGGCAGCTCTCAGCGCACGGACGACGTCGTCGGCACCTACAGTTCCCGCGGACCCAGCTACATCGATTGGACCGCCAAACCGGACCTGGTCGCCCCCGGCACCGGCACGGTGTCGCTCGCGGCGGCCGACAGCGTGTACTACCAGACCAGGACGTCTGCGCTTCTCCCCGGTACGATTCAGACGGCGAACCTTCCGTATCTGAGTCTTACCGGTACGAGCATGTCGGCGCCGGTCGTCGCCGGCACCATTGCATTGATGCTCCAGGCGAACCCGTCGCTCACGCCCAATGCGGTGAAGGCGATTCTGCAGTACACCGCTCAGCAGTATCCCGGCTACAACGCGCTCACACAGGGTGCAGGGTTCCTCAACGCGGTTGGCGCCGTACGTCTCGCGCGGTTTTACGCGAGTGCGCAGCCTGGCGATCGCGTGCCCGTTCAGAAGATGTGGAGCAAGCACATCATCTGGGGCAACCATCGCCTTGGAAGCGGCGTGCTGAATGTCGCGAGCAATGCTTTCGGGGTCGGCACGACGTGGGGCGTTGCCAAGGCAGACAACGGCGACAACATCGTGTGGGGCACTGCCTGCGGCACTCCGACCTGCGACGGCGACAACATCGTCTCGGGTACGGCGGCCGGGGACAACATCGTGTGGGGAACCGCTGACGATGGCGACAACATCGTCTGGGGTACTGACGGCGGCGACAACATCGTGTGGGGTACCGATTGCGGCGGTGGCGACTGCGATGGTGTTGTCTGGGGATCGTCGGACGGCGACAACATCGTCTGGGGTACCGCTGATCCTGGCGACAACATCGTTTGGGGCACTAACGGCGCCGACAACATCGTCTGGGGCACCGCGACACCCAACAACATCGTGTGGGGTACCAACATCGTGTGGGGCACCATGGACGACGGCGACAACATCGTCTGGGGCACCGACGATGGCGACAACATCGTCTGGGGCACCGATGCCGCCGGCGACAACATCGTCTGGGGTACCGACGATGGCGACAACATCGTGTGGGGCACCGACAGCGGCGACAACATCGTCTGGGGCACGTCCACCGACGGTGACAACATCGTGTGGGGCACCGCCGGTTCGCTCACGACAGTGTGGATGGGCAGCCCCACTGGCTTGCAGCGCCCGCTCACCGGCAACCAGGTGTTCGATCGACTCGGCGATCGGCAGCTCCTCGAGCTCCTCGAGTATGCGCCGCCACCTGTCGCGCCTGCGCCGGTGCCTGAGCCCGTGATTGATCCCCCGCCGAGCGATCCGCCGACCATCAGCCGCGGGACGCTCAGCGAACCCACTCCTCCGGTCTCTCAGCCGTCCGGCGATCCAAATGCGGCAAGTTCGACGACTTCGACGCCAACCACCGGTCGTCCTGGCGGGGGATTCTAAACGTGGAAAAGATGCCGTTTCGCCCCGAACGTGACGTCGTGACGATGCCGACGGTCTCGAACGCAGTCACCACCAGCTGGCAGCACGGGTTGCCGACGCTGAGCGGTGGCCAGGTGGTGCTGCGCGAGTTGCGCAGCTCGGATGCGGTCTCATTGCACGCGCTGTTGACCCCGGAAGAGGTCGCACGCTTCATCTCCACGCCGCCGGGCACCGTCGACGGTTTCGAGAAGTTCATCGCATGGACACACCGCCAGCGCACGGCTGGCGCTTATGTGTGCTTCGCCGTTACGCTTCGGGGCTATGACACGGCGATTGGAATCTTCCAGGTGCGCGATCTCGGCCAGGACTTTCAGACGGCTGAGTGGGGATTCGCTCTCGGCGCGGCGTTCTGGGGCACCGGGATCTTTCACGACGCCGCGCGTCTGGTGCTCGACTTCGTGTTCGAATCACTCGCTGTGCACCGCCTCGAGGCGCGTGCCGCGGTTCTGAACGGGCGCGGCAACGGCGCCCTGCAGAAGCTCGGCGCCGTGCAGGAGGGCATCCTGCGGCGATCGTTCCTCTGCCGTGGGCGCTACCTCGATCAGGCGCTCTATGCGTTGCTCGCAGCCGACTGGCGGAAGATGCGTCGCCCGATGCCGGTCGGCGCGACGTCGCTTCTCGTCCACTGAGACATCCGCGCCGGCTTCTGTTTATCTGGCGCCATCGGTTCGTCGGCCCGCGATGCGGTCACGGTCGCGTCTAGAGCGCCTCGCGTTTCTCCGTGCACGTAGTGTCCTGCTTTAGCCGGACTTCGTCGGGTCCGCCTGAAGGCGGACACTACGTAGAACTGAAACGTGCTTTAGCCGGACCCAGGGCCGCCTGAAAACGGACACTCCGTACAACGTGCTGTAGCCGGCTGTCAGCCCGCGGCTTCCGGTGGCTTCAGCCGCAGTCCGACCTTCATTCATTGGGAACAACGCGAGCGGAGGCGGAAACCCTGGTGCTACATCGATGCGGTGCACTCCGTCGCCCCCACACCTGCTGACTCGACGATCGCAAGCCGGGCGGCGTCCGGCGGCGTGAGCGCGAAGCGCTCACGTTCGGGCCCGATGAGATCCGTCGTGGTCTGAACCGACCGCATCAAACCGGATTCCGCGTGCCAGCGGCTGCGCAGCAGAAAGTGTCCGAGTTCGTGGGCCAGCACACGGCCGACGGCGCGGCCGACCGCGCGCTCCCGGAGAAGCGCGGGCGCTCCATCGCCGCGGGCCCCGGGCGTGTTCGCGCGCGCGATCATCTCCACGAGTGCGGCGAGATACAGCGTGATCACCGGCACCGGCACGCCCGTGTCGTCGAACCTGATCGACGCGAGCGGACCGCCCCACGGCGGACCCAGCGACGTCGGCCGCCGTTCGACGGCGACACGAATGCTGACCGCGTCGTACGGTGGCGGCTCGCCGGAGTCGGCGCCGACGACGACGCCGTGGATCGACCAGATCGCTGCGATCTCGGCGATCGCCGTGCGTCGCGCGTCAGCAGTGAGGCCGGTTGCGGGAAGCGTGAGCGAGATGTGCAGCAGCAGGATCGGAACCATGCGGCGATCGTAGGAGCCGCACGCTACATGCAGGAAATTCTTTGTCATCATCATGATGATGAAGTAGACTCATGCATATGGATCTCGAAATCCGGCATCTGCAGCTGGTCGCCGCCGTGGCAGACGTCGGCAGCCTGACCCGCGCCGGCGATCGCCTGCACCTCACCCAGTCGGCGCTCAGTCATCAGCTGCGCGACATCGAGTCGCGCCTCGGCACGCCCCTGTTCCTGCGGATCGGCAAGCGGCTCGTCCTCACTCCGGCCGGTGAGCGGCTGCTCGCCTCGGCGAAGGACGTGCTGCAGCGCCTCGAGCGGACCGAAGAGGAAATCCGCCAGATGGGGCGCGACCGCGCCGGCATCCTGCGGCTCACGACGGAGTGTTACACCTGTTATCACTGGCTGCCGCCGCTCCTGATGCACTACCGGCGGCGCTTCCCGCGCGTCGAGGTGCGCATCGACGTCGACGCGACGCATCACCCGGTGGAGATGCTGCTGGCCGGCAAGATCGACGTCGGCATCGTCAGTTCCGACGTGCGCGATCGTCGGCTGGTGGTGCAGCCGGTGTTCGAAGACGAAGTGGTGCTGATTGCGTCGAAGCACCATCGGTTCGCGCGCCAGACGCACGTGAAGGTGACCGATCTGCGCGACGAGACACTATTTGTCTATCCGCCGCGCGAGGAGAGCACGGTGCTGCAGGAGGTGTTGCTGCCGGCCGGCGTCACCCCCGCGCGGGTCGACGAGGTGACGCTGACCGAAGCGATCGCGGAGCTGGTGAAAGCGGGGCTCGGCGTCGCATTTCTCGCCCGTTGGGCGGTCCAGCCGCTCATCGATGCCGGGTCGGTCGTGGCGCGGCCGTTCACCGCACGAGGCCTGCATCGCACCTGGCGTGCAGTGACGCCGAAAGATCTCGCGTCGGTTGACTACGTGGCCGCCTTCGTCGAGCTGATGCAGTCGCACACGCCGACGATGCTTGCCGCGCGGCCGCGCGCCGTTTCGGCGTCGCGGAGATAAAGGTCCGGCGTCAGCCGGGCCGGGGCCGAGTGTCGGCGACGCACCGGCGCTCGGCGAAGAGCCTTCGCGCCAAATTCCTGCTCAGCCCCACCCTCCAGCCCCGACAGAATCACGGCTTGTATGCGATCGCGTCGATCTCCACCAGCAGGCCTTCTCCCGGCAGTCCGGCGACTTGCACCGTGGTGCGGGCCGGACGGTGGTCGCCGAACATCCGCGCGTAGACGGCGTTCATCTTCGTGAACTCGCCCATGTCGAGGAGGAAGACGCCGCAGCGCAGCACGTGCTGGAGATCGGACCCTGCGGCTCGCAGGATTGCTTGAATGTTCTTCAGCACCTGTTCGGTCTGTGCTTCGACGTCTGAGGCGAGCGTGCCGGTTGATGGATCGACGCCGGCCTGACCGGACACGAAGATCAGCCGCTCGAACCCCATCCCTGGCGAGTACGGTCCGACCGGCGCGGGAAGATGGCCTGCACGAACGGGCATGTGTGACATGCCCGTATCTTAGTGCCGACACGCGATCAGCCTTTTTCTACCGGCCGCGACGGATCGCTGGACCACTCGCTCCAGGAACCGACATACAACTGCGCCCCCGTCAAGCCGGCGTGTTCCATGGCGAGCAGATTGTGGCAGGCGGTCACACCGGATCCGCAATAACAGACGACGCGATCGGGCTTCGTGTCCTGGAACGTCTTCGCGAACGACGCGCGCAGCTCCTCGGGTGTCTTGAAGACGCCGTTCTCGACGTTCGTCTGAAAGAAGTGATTGACGGCGCCGGGGATGTGCCCGGGTATCCGGTCGAGCGGTTCGACCTCGCCGCGGAAGCGTTCGGGCGCGCGAGCATCGACGAGCCGCCACTCTTTCGACCCGACACGCTGCGCGACGGTCGCGACATCCACGGTCATCGCCGCGCGCGGCGACGCGATGAACTCGCGTGGTGCGCGCGGCGTTTCGCCGCTCGCGGTGGGCCGGCCCTCGGCGAGCCATTTCTTCAGACCGCCGTCGAGCACGGCGACCGCGTCATGGCCCAGCCAGCGAAGCAGCCACCAGAGGCGGCTGGCGAACATCCCGTTGTCCTGATCGTAGGCCACTACCTGCACGCCACTCGCAATGCCGAGCTGGCCGAGCCTCGTCGCGAGAGCGCCTGGATCCGGCCTCGGATGCCGGCCGTTCGTCCCGGTCTTCGGCGCCGACAGGTCGCGATTGAGATCGGCGTAAACGGCCCCCGGAATGTGCGCCGCCTGATACTCGCGGGCCCCCCATCCTTCGTCGTCGAGTTTCGTGCGGCAGTCGACGATCGCCCATGCGTCGTCCGCGACGTGCAGGGCGAGAGCAGCTGTCGAAATCAAAGTCGTGAATGCCATGGCCGTACGATAGCATTGGCCCGCGGGGTTTCCTGCCAACCTTCGCGCACGGCGCGTCGTCTTACCTCCGGGTTGCATGCTCGAATCGCTCGCTGCCCTCGTGCTCGCGGCCGCAGCCGTCTCGTCGGCCGCGCACGTCGACGCAGCCGCAGTGCCGGCGAGCGCGGTACGCGTAGCGGGCGAAGTCACCGAGGAAATGTGGCGCGAGACGCCCGCGGTCGACGCCTTCGTGCAGCGCGAGCCCGAAGAAGGCGGCAAGCCGTCGCAGCGGACCGAGTTCCGCGTCGTCTACGACGCCGCGACGCTCTTTGTTCGCGTCCATGCCTTCGACACCGAACCCGGCCGCATCGTCGGCTACCTCACGCGCCGCGACGACGAGTCGCCCTCCGACTGGATCAGCGTCCTGATCGATTCGTACCACGATCGCCGGACGGCCTATGAATTCGCGGTGAACCCGGCCGGCGTCAAGCAGGACCGCTACTGGTACAACGACACGGAAAAAGACGACAGCTGGGACGCCGTGTGGGATGTCAAGGTGTCGCGCGAGGCGAACGGCTGGACCGCGGAGTTCCGCATTCCGTTTTCGCAGCTTCGGTTCAACCCGAGCGACACGCTCACGTTCGGATTCGCCGTGTCGCGATCGATTGGCCGGCTGAACGAGACCTCGACGTGGCCACTGCTCGCGCGCAGTGCGAACGGCTACGTCTCATCGTTCGGCGAGCTTGGCGGTCTGTCGATGCACCGATCGGCGAGGAAGCTCGAGCTCGTACCGTACGTGTTGTCGAGCCTGACGCGCCAGCGGCCGGAGGACAACCCGCTCGTCGTGCCCAACGCGGCGGACGCGGCGGTCGGTCTCGACATCAAGTACGCGCTCACGCCGGGTCTCACGCTCACGTCGACGTTCAACCCCGACTTCGGCCAGGTCGAAGCCGATCCGGCGGTGGTGAACCTGACGGCGTACGAGACGTTCTTCAACGAGCGGCGGCCGTTCTTCGTCGAGGGCTCCGGCACCTTCAAGTTCGACTCAGACTGCTGGGACGGTCCGTGCACGATCTTCTACAGCCGGCGCATCGGCCGCGCCCCGCAAGGCATCAGCGTGCTGCCCGACGAAGCGGGTGTCTACACGGCGTATCCGCCGGTGTCCACCATCCTCGGCGCGGGTAAGCTCACCGGACGCGTCCACGGATTCTCGCTCGGTGTCATGCACGCGGTCACCCAGGAGGAGACAGGTACTGTCCTCGCGGCCGGCGAGCGGGCGCAGCAGGCGGTTGAACCGACGACGAACTACACCGTCGGCCGCGTGCGGCGCGAGTTTTCGAACCAGTCGTCGGTCGGCGGCATCTTCACGTCGACGATTCGCAGCCTGCCGGCAGCGCTTCGCTTCATCCCGGAGCACGCGTTTACCGGCGGCATGGACTTCGACGCGCGCTTCAGCCGTTTCTACAGCCTCACCGGATTCTGGGCGGCGAGCAGCGTGCAAGGCCATCCCGACGCAATCGTCGACGTGCAGGAGAACAGCCGTCACTACTATCAGCGGCCCGACGCGACTTCGTTCACCTTCGATCCGACACGGACGTCGCTGGACGGATCGGCGGCGCGTGTCGGTGTCAACAAGATTGGCGGTCAGCGGCTGCGTTTTTCAACCCAGCTCGGGTTCAGGACACCGGGCTTCGATCTGAACGATTCGGGATTTCTGCGCCGCGCCGACGAGCGCTGGACGCTCGACTGGGTGTCGCTGCGCAGCGAGGTGCCGAACCGCTGGTTCCGCAGGCGGCAGTTGAATGTCAACTATTTCTCCGCCTGGAATTTCGACGGCGACCGGCTGACCAACGGCGGGAACGTCAACGCGAACGCGACGTTCGTGAACAACTGGGAGGTTGGCGGAGGGTTCGCCACGAACAAGCTGACGATCGACGATCGCATGACGCGCGGCGGTCCCGCCGCGCTCGGTGAAGGCTTCGACTTCACCTGGTCGTGGCTCAACACCGACAAGCGCCGGCCGGTGGCGTTGAACATGTTCAACGGCTTCGGGTGGAACGGTGTCGGGTCGAGCTTTCACGATCACGAGGCGCAGCTCACGTTCCGGCCGATCAGCGCGATGACCATCGGCAGCGGCGTCCGCATCAACCGCCAGGAGAACTACGAGCAGTGGACCGGCCTGGTCACCGACACGACGGATCACTACGTGTTCGGGCACCTCAGTCAGACGACCGTCGCGCTGACCGAGCGGTTCAACTACACGATGTCGCCGAACCTGTCGCTGCAGTTGTACGCCGAGCCGTTCGTGTCGGGCGGCAGCTACGACCTGTTCAAGGAACTGATCGACGGCCGTAATCCCGACTACCTGCGCCGTTATGCGCCCTTCGCGTACGACATGGACGCCAACGGCAACCCCGACTTCAACGTGAAGTCGTTTCGCACGACGAACGTGCTGCGGTGGGAATACAAGCCGGGATCGACGCTGTTCGTCGTCTGGCAGCAGGCACGCGAGAACGACGCCGTGCCGGGCGATTTCCGGTTTGGCCGCGACGTCCACGCCATCTTCGGCGTCCCGCCGAAGAACGTCTTTCTGGTGAAGCTGGCGTACTGGCTGAACTACTAACGGCTTCGCGGCCTGGGGCTCTGGGGCTTGGGGCTCGGGTCTAGCTGCACGCGCATGTGTCGTCGTACCGCGACGGGCCTCAGCCGAGCCTCAGCTAGCCCCCAGTCCCCAGCCGCGGCTGTTCACTGTCTGTACACGACGCCGCCCTTCATCACGAACTTCACGCGATGGAGCGCCGCGACGTCCTTCGTCGGATCGCCGTCGAACGCGGCCAGGTCGGCGTACAAGCCCGCCTTCACCGTTCCAATCTGATTCTCCATGTGCAGCACGCGCGCGGCGACCGACGTCGCGCTCTTGATCGCGGCGGTCGGCGACATCCCGTAGGCGACCATCGCGTCGAGCTCGCGCGCGTTCTCGCCGTGCGGGAAGGTGCCGACGTCGCTGCCGTTGATGATCGTCACGCCGGCGTCGAGCGCGGCCTTGAAGCTCGCGCGCTTCCGCTGGTTCGCCGGCGACTCCGGATTGGCCGGCGGCCACGGTCCCGCCCCGGCGGTGATCGTCGGGCACAGCGCGACATGGTGTTCGACCATCAGCTTGAACACCTCCGGCGTGCCTTCACCGCCGTGCTCGATCGTCTCGACGCCCGCGAGCGCCGCGCGCCGCATCCCTTCGGCGGTATTCGAGTGCACTGCGATCGGCACGCCGGCGCTCTTCGCGGTCTCGACGGCGAGCTTCAGCTCATCGATCGAGAACGTCGGCCGCGATCCCGGCATCGGGCCCCAGCGGTAGTCGCCGTACAGCTTGATCCAGTCGGCGCCCTTGCCGATTTGATCGCGGACGACGCGCGTGAGGCTGTCCACACCGTCGGCTTCCTCAGCACCCTGCGGCACCGTCCACTCCGCGATGAACTTCGGCTGGTAGCTTCCGGTCGCGACGATGGCGCGTGTCGACGCGAGGATGCGCGGCCCCGGGATGATGCCCTGGTCGACTGCCTGCTTCAGCTCGACGTCCGCGTAGCCGGCACCCTCGGTGCCGAGATCGCGGACGGTCGTGAAGCCGGCCTGCAGCGTCGCGCGGAGGTGATTCGTCGCCCGCGCCACCCGAACCGCCAACCCCTCTCGCGAGACCTGATCGGTCCACGACGCTTCGTTGTACGAGTGCAGCAGGATGTGCGAATGTCCCTCGACGAGGCCGGGGATCAGCGTCGTGCCGGGGAGATCGATCACCCTCGCGCCGGCGGCGGCCACGCCCGACTCCGCGCCAACCGCGTCGATGCGTTCGCCCTTGACGCGGACCGCCCAGCCTTCGTGCAGCGTCTCGCCGTCGAACACCCGAGCCGGCTTGAGGATCGTCACCGCCTCGTTTGCCGGCGCGGCCCCTCGCTGCTGACCGTGCGCGAGCAGCGGTACAGCGACGAGAACTGCCACGGTGCAGAAATTCAGCTGTCGCATAGGCGCGCATTATAGTGGGGTAGCGCGGGGCTTCAGCCGGGCGTCCGGCGGCCGGCAATCTGTGACCACGTCGACTTTGACTCTTTCCGAACGCGATTGCGCCATGCTCGACGGCGCCCATGGCCCGGCTCCGCAGCTGGCGATGTCGATTCTCGTCCGCATGGCGGACGTTTACGGCGCCCGTGAGCTGATGGACATTTCGCAGGCGCACATCGACAGCACGATTTACCTTGGCGACGCGACCCTCGAATTCGCAGAGCGGCTCGCGTCGCTCGGCGCTCGCGTAGCGGTGCCGACGAGTCTCAACGTCAGCGGCGTTGACGAATGCGGCTGGAAGGACTGGGCGGTGTCGCCGGAGTGGGCGGCGAAGGCCGCGCGCCAGATGCTCGCCTACGAGCGGATGGGGGCCGTGCCGACCTGGACCTGCGCGCCGTATCAAACCCGGATGCGTCCGTCCTTCGGGCAGCAGATCGCGTGGGGCGAGTCGAACGCGATCGCCTTTGCGAACTCGGTCATCGGCGCGCGCACCGAGCGCTATCCCGATCTGCTCGACATCTGCTGCGCGATCACTGGACGCGTGCCGGCCGTCGGCCTGCATCTCGAAGAGAATCGCGGCGGCCAGCTGCTGCTGCGGCTGGTCGGCGTGCCCGCGGCGCTCCAGCGCGACGATCAGTTCTTCGCGGTGCTCGGCCACCTGGTCGGCACCCTCGCTGACGATCTCATCCCGGTCATCGAGGGGATCACGGTCACCCCGGCCGAGGATCATCTGAAGGCATTTGCGGCGGCAGCCGCGTCGTCGGGCCGTGTCGCACTGTTCCATGTGATCGGCGTCACGCCGGAAGCACCGACTCTCGATGTCGCATTTCGCGGCGGCGCGCCCGGTCGAAGACTCGACATCACTGTCGCGGATTTGCGCGCGGCGCGGCGCGAGCTGACCACTGCCGACGGCCGCGATCTCGACATGGTGATTCTCGGCAGCCCGCATTTCTCGCTCGCCGAGTTCCGCGCCCTGGCGCCTCTCGTCGCCGGGCGTCACGCGCACCCGCGCGTGAAGTTCCTGGTCACTTCGAGCCGGCTGATGAAGGAGGAGGCCGACAAGGCGGGCGTGCTGGCGCCGGCGGTCGCATTCGGCGCACAGATCACGCTGGACACGTGCATTCTCGCCTCGCCGATGCTGCCGCCGGAGATCAAGACGCTGATGACCAACTCGGCGAAGTATGCCTACTACGCGCCGAGCCTGCTGAACACGCGGGTCACGTTCGGGAGCCTGGCCGATTGCGTCAACTCCGCCGCTGCAGGGCGCGTCGTCCGGGACGAGTCACTATGGCAGACCGCATGATTGCCGGGCGCGTCGTCGTCGCCGGACAGGCGGACGGGGAAGCGCTCGTCACGGCCGAGCCGCTGTCGTTCTGGGGCGGCTACGACTTTCATACCGGCGAGATCATCGACCGCCACCATCCGCTCGCTGGCGTGCACGCGGCCGGCCGCGTGCTGGCAGTGCCGTTCAGCAAGGGATCGTCGACGACCACAGCGGTGCTGCTGGAGGCAGTACGCGCGGGAACGGCGCCGGCAGCGATCCTCACCACAGGCGTCGATCCGTTCTTCGCGCTCGCGTCGATCGTCGCCGACGTGATGTACGGCAAATCGTTCCCCGTGATCGCGCTCGGACCGGCCGACTTCGCGTCGCTTCGCACCGGCGAGCGGCTCTCCGTCGGCGTGGATGGGCGAGTGCAGCGGGGATAACCACGGAGACACGGAGGCACAGAGAAAAACAACGCGGAGCACGCGGAGCAGCGCAGAGGTCGCGGCGTGCGACGCGCGCCACCGGCGAATCTTCGCGGCTCGGCGTGCTCAGCGTTGTCTTCTCCGCGTCTCCGTGTCTCTGTGGTTAACCGGGGGCTTCGCGATCTTCGCGCGTCTTCGTGATCTTCGTGATTCCGTCGGCCGTTTGATACGATTCAGATGAAGATGCATCAGCAGGCGGAGGTCGACAGGCTCACCGGTCTCGCCAGCCGGTTCGGGGCGTTCGTCGCCGAACGGCATCCGTTCGCATTGACCGAGGCGCTCGACGGGTTCGAGGCCGCCGGCGGCGGAGCGGATCCGCGCGACGAGGCGGGCATCGAGGCGCTTCGCGCCGCGTTCGCGCGCGAGCTGACGAAACGGCTGGCTGCCCGGCCCGTTCCGGACGGGCTTTCGGAAACGTCGCCCCGCACGGCGGCGGCCGCGCGCCTGAGCCAGGCCCATGCCACGCTGATCGACGAGTGCGACGGGTTTCTGCGGCGCGCCGCGATCGCGGCGTCGCTGACGCGCGACGAACGGATCGAGATCCTGCGCGGCATGATCCTCACGCGCGCGACCGACAACCGCCTCAAGGCGTTCTTCCTCGGCGGCGAAGTGCGCTTCGGCGCGGCTGCGTTTCAGGGCAAAGGCTTCCGATCGCTCGGGCAGGAAGCGATCTACGGCGCGCCGATGCGGTTGCGTCGCGGCGACCGCTACCGGAGCGCGGAGCGCCCGGTCTGGCGCGGCGACGTCATCGGCCCGATGATTCGCGATCTCGGCGCGACGTTCGCCATGCGATCGGACGGGCGGACGGTGCGGATGGTGCTCAATTCGCAGATGGCGAAGTCAGGTCCGCCGACCGACGGGAAGGACTTCGGCTACGGCGATCTGGACTGGGGCATCATGCTGCCGGCGTCGCCGCTGACGATCGCCACGCTGACGCTCGCCGGCATGGCGATGGCCTTCAGGCGCGACGGCTCCGGCCGCGTCGCGGTGTCGTTCATCGGCGAGGGCGGCTCCTCGCTCGGCGAGTGGCACGAGGCGATCAACCTCTGCGCGGCGCGCAAGCTGCCGATGATCTTCTGCATTCAGAACAACCAGACCGCACTGTCGACCCCGGTCAGCGATCAGTCGGCCGTCCGCATGTTCGCCGACAAAGCCGCCGGCTACGGTGTGCCGGGCGTGACGCTCGACGGCACCGATCCGGAGGCGATTGCCGGCGCCTTCGGGTGGGCCGCCGAGCGCGCGCGCGCCGGCAAGGGGCCGACGCTGATCGAGACCGTGGCGATGCGGATGTGCGGTCACGCACACCACGACGACATGTTGTACCTCGGCCGCGACCCGCATCTGGGCTGGGACTACCCGCCGCCCGGCGACGGATACGCGAACCGCGAGCTCTACGACTACTGGGCGACGCGCGATCCGATCGCCCTCTATGCCGCGAAGCTCCAGGCGGACGGGTTGGTCACCGCGGCCGACGTCGATCGGTTCCGGAAGGAAGCCGCGGCGGTCGTCGAGGTCGAGGCGCGCGCGATCATCGACGCTCCGTGGCCGGAGCGCTCGCACGCGGGAGTCGGCGTGTTCGCCGACGAGAAGCCGCGCGTGCACGTCGAGGTCCTGGACCCTGCAGTACGTTTGACCGAAAACGCCGAGGACCGAGAAAGAGCCACCCCATCTGCGGCGTCCGCGTTCCCGGCGGTTCGACGTGGCGCGGTGGAGCCGGCGCCGGGCTTCGACGCGAAGGGCCGAACCTTCCTCGAAGGCGTGATGCTCGGTGTCGGCGATGCGCTGCGATCGGATCCTCGCGTGTTCGTGTACGGCGAGGACGTCGGCGGCAACTACGGCAACGCGTTTCTCCTGTTGAAGCCGCTCTTGAAGGAGTTCGGCGATCGGATTCTGAATTCGCCGCTCGGCGAAAGCGCCGTCCTGGGCGTGTGCGTCGGCGCGGCGGTCGCGGGGCAGCGGCCGATCGGTGAGATGCAGTTCAACGATTTCGTCGCCACCGGCTTCAATCAGCTCGTGAACAATGCGGCCAAACTGCGCTACCGCTTCGGTCTCGACGTGCCGATGGTCGTGCGCATGCCGTGGGGCGGCCTGCGCCATGCCGGCCCGTACCACTCGCAGAACACCGAGGCGTGGTTCTATCGCACGGCCGGGCTGAAGATCGTCGTGCCCTCGACACCGCACGACGCGCGCGCGCTGATGGCCTCGGCCGTCCTCGATCCGGATCCGGTGCTCTATTACGAGCACATCGCGCTCTACCGCGAGCCCCGGATCAAACAGATCCTGCCGGATGCGGCGCCGTCGCCGATCGCGATCGGCCAGGCGGCGCTGCGGCGCGCCGGCGACGATCTCGCGATCGTCTCGTATGGCGCATACGTGCACGTCGGCCTGCGCGTCGCCGACCGTCTCGCCGCGGACGGAATCGACGCGAGCGTCCTCGACCTGCGCAGCCTCGTCCCGCTCGACCGCGCCGCCGTCCTGGCGCTCGCGCGCACGTGTCACCGGGTGCTGATCATTCACGAGGACTCGCGTACTGGCGGCATCGGCGAGAGCGTGGCGTCGATCGTCCAGGAAGAAGCGTTTGAGTCGCTCGACGCGCCGGTGCGGATCGTCGCCGCGCTCGACACGCCGGTCCCGTACTCGCCGTCGCTCGAAGAGTTCTATCTGCCGAGCGAAGCGCAGGTCGAGCGCGCCGCGAGGCTGTTGCTGGACTACTGAGCCGCCATGAAACACCGGTGGGCGCTGGTGCTCGTCGGCGCGTGGATCGCCGGATCGATCTGCACGTCCATCGTCGCCACCGAGAACTTCTACACCATCGACCGCCTGCTTGCGGCGCCGGCACATCCGTCGTTCGCGACGGCGGTGCAGCAGCTCGGTCAGCCCCAGGCTCGCGATCTGCTGCGCTACCTGTCCTCAGAGCTCAATCGACTCTACTTTCGGATGTGGAACATTGCGCAGATCGGCATCGCCGCCCTGACGCTGTGGCTGATTTCCGGCAGCGGCCCGAGTGATCAGGGCGCTCGACGCGCCTTTCGAACCGTGGCAGCGATGCTGGCGATTGTCGTGGTCATGCTCGTGTATCTCACGCCGCAGATCGTCGCGGTCGGCCGGTCGCTCGACTTCGTGCCGCGCGACCCCGCGCCGCCGCAGATGCGGGCGTTCTGGATCCTCCACGGCGCGTACACATCGCTCGAGATGCTGAAGCTCGGGGCCGGCGTCCTCGTGGCATTCTGGATTGCCGCCGAACCACGGCTGTCGCGCGGCTCCGTCACAGCTGGTGTGTAGGACCGACAGGCCGATATCTCACCGATGCCTCTCGCCGCCGTGGTTTTCGATTTCGACGGGATCGTCCTCGACAGCGAAACGCCGGAGTACGAGTCCCACCGCCAGATTTACGAGCGGTGCGGCGTGCCGTTGACCGTCGCCGACTGGTGCGACGCGATCGGTGTCTGGACCGAGGGCCACGGCGACCGGCGATTCGAGACGCTGTGCGCGCGCACGCGCGAGGCGCCGCCGCGCGACGCCTATTTTGCCGAGCGGCAGCGGATCTTCATGACGCTGCTTCCTCCCGAACCGATGCGCGGCATCCGCGAGCTGCTCACGGCGCTCGATCACGCGGGAATCCCCTCAGCGATTGCGTCCACCTCGTCGGCGCGATGGGTGGTGCCCGAGGCCGAGCGGATTGGCGTCCGCGGGTTCTTCCAGGCAATCGTCACCGGCGATGAAGTGCGGAAGCGCAAGCCGGCGCCGGATGTCTATCTCGAAGCGGTGCGCCGGCTCGGCGTCGATCCGCAGGACGCAATCGCGATCGAAGACTCGGGCCCTGGTGTGGCGGCTGCCCGCGCCGCCGGCATGACCGTCGTCGCCATTCCGCACTGGCTCACGAAGACCCACGACTTGAGGGGAGCCCATTTGCAGGTCGCCGACGCATTCGAACTCTCCGTGCAGCGACTGAAATGGCTGATGCTGGGGATGGCTGATTGACAGCCATCCACCATGAGCCATTTCGCTAGAATGGATCCATGAATCATGACGGATCGGCCGCGACGGCGGCACCTGGGTCGTCGAGGCCGGACGAGGGCCCGGTCGATTTCATCCGCGCGATCGTTGACGAGGACGTCGCCAACGGCAAGCACCACGGCCGGGTGGCGACCCGTTTTCCGCCCGAGCCGAACGGCTATCTGCACATCGGCCACGCCAAGTCGATCTGCCTGAATTTCGGCGTCGCAGACGATCACGCCGGGACGTGCAATCTGCGCTTCGACGACACGAACCCGACGAAAGAGGATGTCGAATACGTCGACGCCATCAAGGAAGACGTCGCGTGGCTCGGCTTCACCTGGAATGCCGAGCTGTACGCGTCCGACTATTTCGAGCAGCTGTATCAGTTCGCGGTCGAGCTGATCAATCGCGACAAGGCGTACGTCGACAGCCTCAACGCCGATCAGATCCGCGCCTATCGCGGGACCCTGACCGAGCCGGGGAAGAACAGCCCGTATCGCGATCGCAGCGTCGCCGAGAACCTCGACTTGTTCGCGCGCATGCGCGCCGGTGAGTTTCCCGACGGCGCGCACGTGCTGCGCGCGAAGATCGATATGGCGTCGCCGAACCTGAACATGCGCGACCCGACGCTGTACCGCATTCGCCATGCGGCGCATCACCGTACCGGCGAGGCGTGGCGCATCTATCCGATGTACGACTTCGCGCATCCGCTGTCGGACGGGTTG
>DATFXR010000151.1:0-2450 GCA_035315685.1 Vicinamibacterales bacterium
CGGGCGAAGTTCTCGTTCGCGGCGCCCTTGACGTTGTATTGAGCGTCGAGGAAGTACAGCATCGCCGGATTCTGGGCGACGTGAATCGTCAGATCGCGGAGGTTGCCGGTCGCGTAGTGCTCGAACAGGTCGATCTGCTGCAGCATCTTCCGGTAGTCGCGGACCTTGTTCTCGTGGGTGGCGAAGTGGCCGTGCCACAGCAACGCCATCTTCTCTTCCACGGGATGCGTGGTCTGCAGCATCCGGTTCGCCCACCAGTAGCCGAGCCGGCGCGTCTCGAGCATCGTCGCGCGCAGCCAGTAGAAGAAACGATCCGACGTCGGCTGCACGGGCCGGTTGCCGGCGGGCTTGTTCTCGACGCCCATCGAGACGCCCGTCTTGAGCGCGCGATCGGTCGCTTCGGGCCGGCTCTCTGGGAAGCCGTTCAACGACGGATCCCACAGCCCTGATTCGACGAACGGCTGCAGTTTCGGATTGGGAATGTTCTCGTAGTGCACGAGCGAGCGGACCGCGTGCTCGACACCCGCGTCGGTCAGTTTGTCGATCTCCGCCGGCGTGCCGCCGAACCCCGCGTGCGCGAGCAGGTGCGCGGCGCGGTCGTCGTTCCAGTCGGCGGCGGCGATCGGTGCGAGGTCGTCTTTCCAGGTTGCCGGTCCCGGAGACCAGCCCACACGGCGGGCCATCTTCTCCTCCTATGCCCGGAACACTCCCAGCGTCTTGAACTTCTGTCCGAGCACGTGCGCCGAATCGGCGCCCATCCACTCCTCGATCAACGTTGCGTACACCTGGCGGAAGTCGGTGGTGTTTTCGAGATTGCCATCGAGGATCAGGTTGGTCAGGCTCGGCGGCGCACCATACATGCCGCCCTTCACCGGATTGCCAATCACGAAGTTCACCTGTGCGGTGCCGTGGTCGGTACCCAGGCTCGTATTCTCGGGTACCCGCCGGCCGAACTCGCTGTGCACGTAGACCACGACATCGTCCGCGCGGCCGATGCGTTTCATCTCCTGACAGAAACCGGCGATCGCGTCGGAACAATATTCGAGCTGACGGTCGTGCGGTGCCGCCTGGTTCACGTGCGTGTCGAACAGGCTGTTGCGCAGCGGCACGTAATACAGCTTGGTTGGAAAATCCGCCTCGATCAGCGCCGCGACTTTATCCAGATCGAGCAATCGCAGATCCGGATTGTCTTTTCCTTTGTACTTGCTCCAGGCGGCGCGGACGACCTCGGACGCCTGCGCCGCGCTCCTGGTCACCTCCAGCGCGTACTTGTGCGCGTCGCCAACCGGCGCCGTCTCCGAGCCGAGCACGTCGAGCACCGCCTTCTCCTGCGCAAACACCCCGCGTTGGAACTTCGCGGGATCGAGAAACACCAGCGGCACGTGCTTCTCTGCCTTCACCGCGAGGCTCTGGCTGTCCGAGATGTTGACAATCAGGTTCGGCCGCGCACCGGCCGGGTCGAGCGCCGTGGCAGTCCGCCCGATCCAGCCGTACTCGTTGCCGCTGTTCGGGGCGGCGGTGTGCCAGAAGGAGATCGACGTGAAGTGCGAGAAGGACGGCTGATCGTAGCCGACACCCTGCACGATCGCGACCTTGCCCTCGTCGTACAGCCGTTTCATCCCGACCATCGACTTCTGCCAGCCGAACTGCGCGTCGATCTTCAGCACGTCCTTCTCTTTGATGCCGATCGTCGGGCGGTGCTTGTAGTACATCGCGTCGCCGTAGGGCACGATGGTGTTCAGTCCGTCGTTGCCGCCGAACCACTCGAAGACCACGAGAATCTTGCCCGACGTGGTCGCCGCCGCGACTTCACTGGCTTTGCTGAAGACGTAGGGCACCGGTCCGATACCGCCGAACAGGCCGAAGCCGAGGCCGCCGGCGCCGATGCGGATCATGTCGCGGCGCGAGACGCCGCTCGTGTCGGCCAGCTTGTCGTGACTACTCATAATGGTCCCTTTACAACGCTGCGGCCCGCTTCCGATTCGTTCGGCGCACGGACGATCGGGCCCGCGAGGGCCCAAGGATAGCGCCGTTCCCTGATGCGCTCAAACGGAATGACGTGCTGAACAGCGTGTTCGATTGAATCGCGTCAGCTTCCGTTAGAGTGTCTGCCTGGCAGACAGACCTCCAAGGAGCAGACCATGAATGTGCGCCGGGTCGTCACGGGGCATGATGCGAGTGGCAAGGCCATCTTCGTGAACGACGAGCCGGTCAAGCCGATCGTCGCCACGCTATTGCCGGGCGTCGAGTTTCATCAACTGTGGGGGGGCGACGAGCCCCCGCGATTCCCGGACGACGGCACGACGCCGACGAGCGGCGCATATTTTCCACCTCTCGGAGGCTTCCGCTTTGGCCTCTTCACGCTCCCTCCTGCCGCTGTGAACAATCCGGAAGATGAGACCTTCGATGCGGACGCAGCCCTGAAGGAACTCGAAGAGAAACTGCCAGGC